>JAISCE010000090.1 GCA_031265765.1 Azoarcus sp. | reverse complement strand
TTTATCATGCGCAGCGCGAAGGCGGTTTTATCCACGTAATAGCAATTGTCCTCGCGGATTTCGCGGAAGGTCTGGATACCGATGGGAAGTTTTTTGCGGGACATGGCGTACCTGCCTGGCGAGTCGTACGCGGAATCATACCGCAGGGACTCGCCGTGTCTGTCGTTATGCCTGTACTACGACTTCGATCCGGAATACGGGGCAGGGCCGTACACGCTTGATCTGCCCGGACATACCTGCTTGTACACAGTATGTATAATATTGCCGGTTCATGCTGGCAGGGTATCCGGCGAGGCGCTGTATGGATGTATCGTGCGCCATTGCCGCTTTCCGCTATTCTTCGTCGCTTTCCGCCGTGTTCACGGCCCATCCTTGTCGGCGGCGCAATAGAAAGCGCCCAGGGTCCATCGCGTCGGCCAATTCGCGTTCGAGCGGCAGCGGATCGCTCGCGATACGCGACGCCAATGTTTCGCCGACAAGCATCGCCCATGCCAGACCCCGCGCGCCGAAGCCGGAAATCGCATACAGCCCGTCGTGCCGGGGCAGGGTGGCGAGCGAGGCGGGCGGCGCGGCGGATTCGACGGCGGGGATGGCGCCCGCCATCGGCAGGCGGTCGGGCGAAACCGGGCGAAAGCTCACCCGCGCGTCGAGGGCTGCGGCATCCAGACCGGCGGTGTAACCGGGGAGGATGGTCTCCAGTTTGGCGAGATTTGCTTGCTGGTCGGATGCACGCGGGCCGGGGTTGGCGTCGCCGACATCGAAGCTCGCCCCCGCGCAGCGCCGCCCTTCGACTTCGGGCGTAACGTAACCGCCGCAACAAACGACGGCGCGTGGCGCGCTCTCCGCTGCCGCAGGCAGTATGCTCACCTGCCCGCGCGCGGCGATGACCGGTAAGGGCGCGGCCTGGGCGAAATCCGCAAGGCCGGTTCCGGCAGCGAGGATCATTACCGGCGCAGCGGCGATCGTGCCGCCGGTATCGGCCAGCGCATGCCAGTGTTCGCCCCGGCGTTCGATGGCGTTTACGCGGCGCGGCCAGTGCGTGCGGATGCGCTGCGGATGGGCGGCGAGATTGGCCACGCACAGACTGGGTGGCTGTACCCAACCGCAGCCGGGGAAATACCAGCCGCCAAAGGAAACCGGCCAGCCGACGATTTCGCTTGCCTCGCCGGCATCGACATGGCGCAGCAGTTCGCCGGGCAGCGCGAGACGCGCGACCGCAGCCCGCATCTTCTCTGCCTGCGCAACGTCGCGCGCCAGATGAAGGACGCCGCACGCCGCAGCCCGGAGCGGGCCGCCCGCGGCCAGAACCTTTTCGATGTGCCGCCAGCCGTACAGCGCGCCCGCGCGGGTCAAGCGGCTCATCCGGTTATCGTCGAAACTGGGTTGCGGGCGCAACACGCCCGCATGATTGCCCGAAGCGCCCCGGCCCGGTCCGGCCTCGGCGTCGATGATTTCGATTTCCCAACCGCGCGCCGCCAGCCGCTCGGCCACCGCCGTGCCCGCCGCGCCCGCGCCGATCACGATGGCGCGGCGCTCGGCGGGCGGCGCGGGCGGTGCATTTTTGCGGCGCGGATGCGGAAAAAGATGGCCGCGCAGCATCTCGCGCTTTCCGCCGAAGCCGGGCGCTTTTTCGGTCACGAAACTTGCGCGGCGCAGCCCCTCGCGCACTTCGCCCGCCACCGACCACGTTGCCAGCGTCGCTTCCGGCGCGGCTCGTCGCGAGAGCAGGTGGAAGACTTTCGCCGACCACATTTCCGGATTTTTCGCGGGTGAAAAACCATCGAGAAAAATCGCATCGACACAGGCATCGAGTTGCGCCAGACCTTCGCGGACATCGCCGAAATAAAGCGTCAGGCACACCCTTCCGTCATCGAGATGCAGCCGGTGCATGCCGCCCGCGAGCGGCGGCCAGTTGGCGCGCAATTCGGCGGCAAGCGGCGACAGCGCCGGCCAGCCGGCATGCAGCCGGGCGAGCGCCTCGCGCCGGAATGGGTGCAACTCGAAAGAGATGAAATGCAGGATGCGGGGCCGCGCCGGGTCTTCCCGCCAGGCCGCCCAGGCCGCCAGAAAGTTCAGGCCGAACCCGAAGCCGGTTTCGGCGATGACGAATCGCTCGCGTCCGCGCCAGCGTTCCGGCAGGCCGTTGCCTGCGAGAAAGACATGCCGCGCCTGCCCAAGCCCGCCCTCGGCGGCGTGATAGACATCGCCATAGGTTTCGGAAAAGGGCGTGCCGTCGGCGGCAAACTGGAGCGGGGCGGGTTGGATCGGCATGACTGGCGGGAAGGGGGAAAAGATCGCGCAAGCTTACATCGGGCATCGGGTGCGTTGTTTCCTCCTTGGGCGGGATTTCGTTGCGGAAGGGAGATATGGGGCTGGCGCACGCTCTCGAAGTCCTCTTACTCGGAGCCGGAAAATGTCCACTGTGTTGCCAAGTACCGGGCGGCGCTGCCCGCGAGAGGCTGGATGCCGCGCAAATGCCGCTTTTCAACGCACTATATCTAGTAGATAAATTTTGCTTGACATACAAAGAAAAATTGTAAGTTGATGTTTTATAATCAATAATATTTTTTTGCAAAACTTGTACTTCGGCGTTATGCTTCGGCCCTTGCCGATATCGCTTCGAGGAGTGCGAAAACGCTATGAGCACGATGTCCAGAACTGCCCCTGAACCCTTGATCGACAATTTGGCCGCGCAGGAAATTTCCGCCGAGGTGCTGGCCGAAAAATATGCGAAGGGCGACGAAAGGGATGTGCGCGAGGTACGCCAGCGCGTGGCCCGGGCACTGGCCGCGATCGAACCCGAAGACCGGCGCGCGTATTGGGAGGCGTGTTTTCTGGAGGCGCAGGAGCGCGGCTTCGTGCCGGCGGGGCGGATCAACAGCGCCGCGGGGACGGCGCTTGCGGCGACGCTCATCAATTGCTTTGTGCAGCCGGTGGGCGACTCCGTCACCGAATCCATCGACGGGCGGCCCGGCATCTACACCGCGCTCGCGCAGGCGGCGGAGACGATGCGGCGCGGCGGCGGCGTGGGGTATGACTTTTCTTCGATCCGCCCCAAGGGCGCGATGGTGCGCGGTACCGCTTCCAGTGCTTCAGGGCCGGTATCGTACATGCGGGTGTTCGACCGTTCGTGCGAGACGGTGGAATCGGCGGGCGCGCGGCGCGGCGCGCAGATGGGGGTGTTGCGCTGCGACCATCCCGACATCGAGGATTTCATCCACGCCAAGGACAAGGGCGATTTGGCGAATTTCAATATCTCGGTCGGCGTGACCGATGCTTTCATGCGGGCGGTCGAAAGCGATGGCGAAGCCGAACTCGTCCACAAGGCCGAGCCGGGCGGTGACATCAAGGCGGCGGGCGCTTACCGGCTCGACGATGGCGCATGGGTCTATCGCAAGATCAAGGCGCGCGATCTGTGGACGCAGATCATGCGCTCGACTTACGATCACGCCGAGCCGGGCATTCTCTTTCTCGACCGCATGAACCAGGACAACAACCTGAATTATTGCGAAACGATCGAGGCCACCAATCCCTGCGCCGAGCAGCCTTTGCCGCCGTATGGCTGCTGCTGCCTGGGGTCGATCAACCTTACGCTGTTCGTGAAGGCGCCGTTTACCGAAAAGGCCGCTTTCGATTTCGACGGTTTCGGCAAGGTGGTCGATACCGCTATCCGCATGCTCGACAATGTGCTCGACGCCACGCACTGGCCGCTGCCGCAGCAACAGGAGGAAGCGCGTTCCAAGCGCCGGGTGGGGCTGGGCTTCACCGGACTGGGCGATGCACTCATCATGTTGCGCAAGCGTTACGACACCGATGAGGCGCGGGAACAGGCGCGCGGGATCGCCGAATACCTGCGCGATCGCGCTTATGCCGTTTCGGTGGAACTCGCCCGGGAGCGCGGCGCTTTCCCGTTGTTCAATGCCGATCTTTATCTCGCGGGCAACGGCTTCGCTTCGCGCCTGCCCGCCGCGCTGAAGGACAAGATCCGGAAATACGGCGTTCGCAATTCGCATCTGCTCTCGATCGCGCCTACGGGAACGATCAGCCTTGCCTTCGCCGACAATGCTTCCAACGGCATCGAGCCGCCGTTTTCCTACACATATACGCGCAGGAAACGCATGGCCGACGGCACTTTCAAGGAATATGCGGTCGAGGATTATGCGTGGCGGCTCTATCGCCACCTCGGCGGCGACGTCAACAAGTTGCCGCCATGGTTCGTCACCGCGCTGGAGATTTCCGCCGCTGCCCACAAGGATATGGTCGCCGCGGTCGCGCCCCATGTCGATACTTCGATTTCCAAGACGGTCAATGTCCCGGTCGATTATCCGTATGCCGATTTCGAGGATCTCTACCTTTCGGCGTGGAAGTCCGGCCTCAAGGGATTGGCGACTTACCGGCCCAACAACATCACCGGCTCGGTATTGTCGGTCACGCCCGCGGACGGCCAGAAGAAGCCGCAGGACGTGGAGATTTCGGAAGCCAACCGGCGGCTCTCGATCAAGAGCCTGCCCGCGCCCGTGCTCGCCAGCCTGCGCTGGCCGGGACGGCCCGCGCTGCCCGGCGGCAATCTGGCCTGGACGTACATGATCGACTCGCCGTTCGGCGGTTTCGCGCTTTTCGTCGGACAGGTCGATGCGCCGCTCGACATGTTCAACGGCGCGTTTCCGTTCGAGGTCTGGGTCAACGGCGCGGATCAGCCGCGCGGGCTGGGCGCGGTAGCGAAAACCCTGTCGATGGATATGCGTACCAATGACCACGCATGGCTCGAACTCAAGCTCGACACGCTCGCCCGCACCGTGGGCGAAAAGTCCTTTGAACTGGCTTTCCCGCCCCATGGCGAAAAGAAATTTGTTCCCGGCATGGTGTCGGCCTTCGCGCAGATCGTGCGTTACCGTTGCGAGCAACTCGGCGCATTTACCCGCGAAGGGCCGACACCGGTGCTCGATACCCTGTTCAGTCTCGAAGAACCCCGGACCGGTACCGACGGCACGCTCTCATGGACGGTCGATATCCACAACCCGGCCACGAGCGAGGATTTCGTACTTGGCCTGAAGGAAATCACCTTGCCCGACGGCGTTACCCGGCCTTATTCGGTCTGGCTTTCCGGCAATTATCCGCGGGCGCTCGATGGCCTCACTCGCGTTCTGGCGCTCGACATGCGCGTAATGGACCCGGCTTGGATCGGCATGAAGCTGAGAAAGCTTCTCGATTATCCCGAACCGCTCGGCGATTTCATGGCTTTCGTGCCGGGGTCGCGCAAACAGCAGACTTTCCCTTCCACGGTCGCCTACATCGCCCGCCTCATCATCCACCGCTACGCCATGCTCGGCGTACTCGACGAGAGGGGCTATCCGGTGGCCGAAATGGGCATCCTCGAATCGCCGCGCGACGACAACGAACCCAAGGTCATGCACGGGGCGCTGTGCCGGGAGTGCGGCAATCACACGGTGATTCGCAAGGATGGTTGCGATTTTTGTACGGCTTGCGGCGCGGTGGGGGCTTGCGGGTGAGGTGTGCCCCGGTGCAAATGCTGGCTCAACTCACTGCGGCGCAGAAAGATTTGTACAATCAGCGGGGTAACGAAATCCGCATGAAGTCATCGAGAGGCCCGCTACCGACGGGCAGGTAATTCAACAAGGTGTCCCTTCGTGGGGCACCTACTCTTTTGGGAAATCATGATGAAAAAATTTCTGGCGATTCTGGCAACGGTATTCTTGGGGGCGTGCAGCGACGGGGTTCCCCACGTCGAAGACCCGCATCATCCGGTGGGTGCGGACGGCAATCCGATCAAGGCCACGGAATTCCTCACAAGATATTGCCAGGGCAAACTGGCGAACGAAACCTGCGATAAAGTGCGAATCGCATCCCGAATGGATTCTTCGAGAGGCCCATTGCCGAAGGGATGGTGACATGGCGAGCAGCGACTTCCATTTTTATTCGCAGCTGTTCACCAAATTGAGCGATGCATTGACGACCTACGTCCAAGATACGGCATTCACTGTCGCCGTGGACGGCCATTTGGGGCAGTATTGCGGGGCGGGAAAAGGCCGTCTTTTTCCCGCCCCGCTTGTTCTTCGATCAGTTGTCCATCGTTCTTGCCCATTCGCTTGCGGAAAGAATCGGACAATCGGGAAAGTTCGTGCGCATGGAGAGCAGATCGTCGT
Source organism: Azoarcus sp. (assembly GCA_031265765.1). Taxonomy (GTDB): domain Bacteria; phylum Pseudomonadota; class Gammaproteobacteria; order Burkholderiales; family Rhodocyclaceae; genus WRNU01. The sequence continues at coordinate 12,542 of JAISCE010000090.1, read as the reverse complement.
CGCCGCTTATCAGTGCATCGGCTCTGCCGATGCAGGCAAGCGCCAGGAAGGTCTGATCCTTCGCATCCTGGCACTGCGGCAACGCGGGCCGTTTTTCGGGCAGCGCCACACTCTCCGTATAAGGCAGGAAGTCCGCCAGCAAGGTTTCCCGCTCTGCCGCGGAAAGCCTGAATTTCGGATAGGCCAGCACGCGCAGCAGCTCACCCGCCGTTTCCCGGCACATTAGCGGCGTCCATTGTCCGCGCTGCCAGCCGCGCCGAATCCATGCCAGCCGTTCCGTGCCGAACAGCAGTGCCGAAAGCACGACATTCGTGTCCAGGACGACGCGCATCATTCCCGGCGCGCCCAGTCGACTGCGTCGGCCACGTCCCGCTCGTCGATGCCGAGACATTCCAGCTTGTCGCGTACCGCATCGGCCTTGACGATGCGTACCGGCGTCAACACAATCCGGCCGTTTTCTACCTCGACCTCGAAGTATTCCGGGGCAGCCATGGCGGAGACTGCGGCTTTGGGCAAGGTGATCTGGTTCTTGGCGGTCAGTTTGGCAAGCATGACGCGATTCCATGTTTTCCATAAGTAAGGAAACCCTACCTGCTTGCCGTTACGAAAGCAAGCAACCCGATTAATGGGGATACACCGGCCCGGTGTCGCCGAACGCGTTCACGGACGCTTGTCCGGTGGTCGAAACAGGTATTCCCGGATCGCCGCGCGATGGCGATGATCCCGTCGATATACATTGGCGTTATGCATGAAGTGTGGCGATCCCGCCATGATCCGCAAGGACGGCCGCGATTTTTGTACGGCTTGCGGCGCGGCGGGGGCGCGTGGATAAAAACACACGCATGACCTGCGCGTTCGGCTAGACTAGACTACGCATTTCAGTGTCACGACGTGAACCGGAGCGCGGCAACGCGCCCCGGTTCGTGTGTGATCGTTGATTTCGTATCGTCCCATTTGCCGATCCGCCATGTTCCGACGTCCACTCTATTTTCTCGCGCTTCTTGCGGCGTGCTTTTTCACATTTCCCGCTTCTGCCGAGCCGTTGCGGCCGAGCCAGGCTCATGCGGAGGCGGCCATCACCAGCGCCCATCTGTTGTCACGCTACCATTACCGGGCGCCGCGGCTGGACGACGCGCTTTCGGCGCAGATTTTCGATCGTTACCTGAAGGCGCTGGATTCCGCGCGCCTGTTTTTCCTGCAATCCGATATCGATGGTTTCGCTTACGCGCGCAACCGGCTCGACGATGCCATTCTCGAAGGCAAGCTCGAAGCGCCTTTCGCTATGTTTGCCCGTTACGTCGAACGTGTCAAAAAGCAGCGGAGCGTCATTCGGGAACTGCTCGCGGGCAGTTTCGACTTCAGCGGCGACGAAAGCTATGCGCCGGATCGCAACGATGCGCCGTGGGCGGCTTCCGACGGGGCCTTGCGCGATATCTGGCGCAAGCGGATCAAGAACGACTGGCTGCGTCTGCGCCTGGCCGGCAAAAACGACGATGCCATCCGGCAGACGCTTGCCAGGCGTTACGAGCATGCGCTGGAGCGTTCCGCCAAGCTCAACAGCGACGACGTGTTCCAGCTTTTCATGGACGCTTGGGCCAGTGCGCTCGAACCGCATACCAATTACCTCGGCCCGCGCGCCGCCGAGGATTTCGCCATCTCGATGAAGCTGTCGCTGGTCGGCATCGGCGCGCTGCTCCAGGAGCGCGACGATTACGTGACCGTGCGTGAATTGCTCCCCGGCGGGCCGGCGCTGCGTTCGGGCAAGGTCAATATCGGCGATCGTATCGTCGGCGTCGCCCAGGGCGAGAGGGCGCCGATGGTCGATGTCACCGGCTGGCGGGTGGATGAAGTCGTTCCCCTCATTCGCGGCAAGCACAATACGTCCATCGTGATCGATATCCTGCCCGCCGAGGCTTCGAGCGACAGCGCCCACCGCCGCGTGACGCTGGTGCGCGATACCATCCGGCTCGAAAACCAGGCGGCTTCCGGCGCGGTACGCGAAGTCCGCAACGGCGGCAACGTCATGAAAATCGGGGTCATCAAGCTGCCCAGTTTCTATCAGGATACCGAGGCGCGCCGCAACACGCCGGGGCAGTTCCGCAGCGCCACGCGGGATGTCGTCAAGATCATCGGTGATCTCAGGCGCGGCGGGATCGACGCGCTTCTCGTCGATCTGCGCAACAATGCCGGTGGCGCGCTCGACGAGGCCGTTTCTCTCACCGGTCTTTTCATCGACACCGGCCCGGTCGTCATCCAGCACGATGCGCGCGGCCAGACACGCATCGAGCGTGATCTCGTGCCGGGCATGGCTTGGGACGGGCCGCTCGCCGTGCTCATCAATCGCGCGTCCGCCTCGGCTTCCGAAATCTTCGCCGCCGCCATCCAGGATTATGGCCGCGGCATCGTAATCGGCGAGGACAGCTTCGGCAAGGGTACCGTACAGACTTTGATCGATCTCGATGAACTGGAACACAACCCTCAGCGCCGCTACGGTGAACTGAAGATGACCATTGCCCAGTTCTTCCGCGTCTCGGGGAGTACCACGCAATTGCGCGGCGTCAATCCCGACATCGTCCTGCCGTCGCTGCTCGACACCAAGAATTTCGGTGAATCGGCCTACGACAACGCCCTGCCATGGACGCGCATCGGCCCCGCCGAATATCGCGGCGCGGGCAACATCGTGCCCCTGCTGCCCATGCTCGCCTTGCGCCACGAACAACGCGTCGCCCACGACAAGGGTTTTCGCCAGTTCCAGGAAGAAGCGAGCGATTTGAAAGCCCTGCGCGACCGTGAGACGGTTTCTCTCAATGAGCGCGTGCGACGCGCCGAGCGCGACCGCCTCGAAGCCCGCGCCAAGGCGCGCGAAAAAAATGGCGATCCCGGCGGCGGCGAAGCCGTCGAGGGCGAGGATGTGCATGATGACGGTCTGCTCGCCAATGAGCGCAGCCTCAGCAGCGAGCTTGCCGCCGAAAAGGCGCGCAAGGCCGCGCGCGATGTCATCCTCGACGAAACCGCGAACATTCTTGGCGACATGGCCGAGTTGTTGCGGACGAACCCGGAGATCGCGCGGCGCGTCAGTTCGCCGCGGAATTGACGGCCCGTCCCATCGTGACGATGCCGGCCTGGACCTGGAGCGATGTGACGGGCGCGTTCTTGCGCCTCGACGGCGCTTCGATCCGCTCGATGAGGCGCGAGAGATTTCCTTCCGGGTCGCGCAGCCACCCCGGCAGCCATACGCGCGCCACGGCGGGCCATTTCATGATGTCGCGCAAAAGCGTGGGGGCGCCGTCCCTGTCCGCCACCGTCGGGCGGGACCGCCATGCCGGGCCATCGACCATGATCGCCAGACGCCAGCCTTCGTCGCCCGGTTTTTTCACCGCAAGGTCGACCCGGAATGCCGAACGGCCAACACCGGCTTGTGCAAGGTAGCCGCGCGCTTCCAGCGCGGCGGCGATTTTGGAAACCAGTCCTCCGCGATCTTCGCTTCCGCCGCCTTTCGGCGTTTCGATCTCGCCCGTGCCGGCGGCGAATTCCATGTAGCGTTTCAAGTCCCGAAGCCCCGCCGCGCTCGCGTGCGCGGGCCCGATGTGCGCCGGATCGAACGAGGTAAAGAGCGCCAACTGCCTGCGCGCGCGCGTGATGGCCACATTCAGCCAGCGTCCTCCGTCCTTGCCGCTCAGAGGGCCGAAATCCAGGGGCAAGGCATTGGTAGCGGGATCGGGCGAAAACATGAGCGAGCACAGGATGATGTCGCGCTCCTCGCCCTGCGCGCTTCCGGCGTCTTTCACGAAAAGCCGCTGCCCGGAGCCGGATGGTTCCGTCAGCGCCGCATGGATCAAGGGGTCTCCGGATTCTTCCAGCATGTCCAGTATCAGGTCGCGCTGCCGGAGATCGAAGCACACCACGCCGATGGATTCGCGCCGCCGGGCCGGATCGTGGATGCGGGCGCGGATTTCATCGACGACGGCCTGCGCTTCCGCCGGGTTGCCGCGATCCTTCTCCGGGGAGAATTCGCCTTCCAGACGCCGCCAGACGATGCCCGCGCCGGCATTGCGGCATGCCCCCGGCAAGGTGATGAGTTCGTTTTCGTAGTAATGGGCGTTTGAAAATGCGATGAGATCTTCGTTTTCGCTGCGGTAATGCCAGGCCAGATGAAGCTGCGGCAGCCCGGCATCCACCGCTTCGCCCAGGATGCTTTCCGGCGTTTCGACCTTGGCCTTGCCGTCTGCGCGGGTTTCCTCCGCGCCGTTTGCCGCCATGAGTCCCGGCGGAATCTGTTTCGGATCGCCGACAATCACCGTCGACGCTCCGCGCCCCATGGCGCTTATCGCTTCCGGCATCCGTATCCGGGAAGCCTCGTCGAAAACCACGATGTCGAATTTCAGGGACCCGGCATCCAGATAATGCGCCACCGAACCGGGACTCATCAGGAACACAGGGGTCAGCGCCAACAGGGCTTCCGGGTAGCGGGCGGAAAGTTCTCGCAGGCTCATGCCGCCGCGTTTGCGTTCGATCTGCCGCAGCAGCGCCGCCATGTCGCCCTGGACGCCATCCGCCCGAAAGGCCCGTCGCGCCAGCAAGCGCGCCGGTGCGGTGGAAACGGAAAGGCGGCGCAGTTCGCGCACGCTCTCCTGGAAAGTGAGAATTGCGCGCGCCTGCGCGGTATCGTCGAACGCCGTCAATCCGTTTGCCACGAGGCGCTCACGCAGCGAGGCGGCGGCCAAGCCGCGCTGCATGACCGATCCGGCTTCGTCCAGCAAGAACGCCCTGTTCGCCAGCTTGTCCGCAAGGTCGCGCCCGCCGGCCTGGTCGATCGCCTGGAACGCCTTGCGCAGCCGGGCGTGGCGCTGCAACTGGAGCAGGCCCGTGCCCGCGATGTCGTCCGTCCAGTGCGGCGCATCGTTGTCCCATGCTTCTATCCAACTGCGGCGGCCCAGCCATTGCGCGATGCTGCGCTCGCTTGCGCCGACGACGGCAAGCCATTTCGTCCAGGCCGCCGCAACTTCCTTCAGCGCCTCGATTTCGCTGACGGCGCGCGGTTCCTGTGCTTTCAGCCACGCCGCGGGCGCGTGCCATTCCAGCCAGACGGCAAGCTGTGCCAGTTGCACGGCGGCGTCGAATTCTTCCAGCGCGCGGGGACGGTATGCCGCCCATTCGGCGGGCAGCACCAGACCCGCCATGCTGGAAATATGGCTTCTCAGTTCAGCCGCTTGGTCGCGCACGGTCTGCGCGGCGCGTAAAGCGGCAAGCAGGTTGCCGCCGTGCAGGTCGGCGCCGGGCTGGACGAGCGCCGCGACGGCGACGCGGGTGGATTTACGGCGAAGTTCAGCGAAGAATCTGGCTTTATCGAGCCGTGCCGCGACGAAAATCCAGTCGTTGAGCAAAGGGGCGTCGACAAGTTCGGGGGTGAGCGCCGCGAGAGTGTCGCGATGGGTTTCGAGGAAAGAAAGCAATTCTTGCCGCAACGCGGCCGCGGCATCCCGCCAGCCTGGGCGGGCGATGTCCTGGAAGTGCGCCTTGCCGGGCAAAAGGTCCGCCTGGGCCGCCGCAAGGCATGCGTTCATGGCCGCCAGATACCTGCCCGGCCTCAATTCCCTGAGCGCGTCCGGCCAGCCCCGTGCAAAGCCGTCCAGCTTGCGCCGTGCCGTGCGCAATTCCGTGAGCGCGCGCGTAAGCGTCGTGAAAGTCAGCGTCCCCAAATCGTCCAGTCCGACGAGCAGCCACGGATCGTCCCGCAGTGCGCCGATTTGCCGGAAGATGTGAACGGCCTCGGTCAGCGCGTCCTTCATGCCCGGCACGTCGATTTTCCCAACGAATCTCGGATCGAGATTCCAGCTTGGACCCTCTCCCAGCTTTACCAATGTGTCATGCGCCGTCCATAGGGAGAAATCGGCTGCATTGACCGAATGCACGCGATCGGGATAGTCCCGCAAGGCTGCAAGCGCATCGTCGTACCTGGCGAGCGCCGCCTTCCAGGCCGCTTTGTTGCCGTTGGCCGTCGCGCGCAATGAACGCTTCAACTGTTTCCGGATGGCGCACATGCTCACGCTGGCGCCATGCACGTCGAGCGTGAAATCCTTCAGACCGGCGGCGTGCAGGCGTTGGCCGACAGCATCGAGCGCGGCTTCCTTCCCGGACACGAACAATACGCGCTTGCCCATCTTCAGCGCATGGGCGATGAGGTTGGCGATGGTCTGCGACTTGCCCGTGCCCGGCGCGCCGTTCAGGATGAAGGATTTGCCCTCTGCCGCCATGGCGATGGCGGCCATCTGCGAACCGTCCGCGGGCAAGGGCGGCAAGAGCTTCGACTCGTCGACCACGCCCGCCGATGGCGCGGACTGCTCGAAGCTTTCCCCCGGCCATTCGACGAGATGGCGCACTACCGGATTCTCCATGAGGATCGGCCAGTTCCTGTCCAGGTCTTTCCATATATGGAAAGCGGAACATTCCAGGACGGCCAGCGTTGCGGTTTCGTCGATGCGGTAGGGAAGGCGCGCTTCCAGCAGGCTTGCGCGTATTTTTGCAAACGCCGAATCCACGCCGCCGTCGGCTTCGCTGGTGTCGAGGCCGGACAAGGCGTCGAACGTCAGTCCTTGCGTGATGCGCAGCCATTCGAGCAGGCAAAGATTGGGTTGTGCGGCGGCGTCCTCGTCGCCGGGGATGAAGTAATAAGCGCCGGTTCCCAGTCCGCCGCCCAGTCTTACGGGCAACAGGAAAAGGGGCGCTTTCGCTTCCTTGCCGCTAGGCCCCGGATGAACCAGCGCGCCCAGCGTCAGATACAGGCAATGGCTGCCGGTTTCCTGCTCCAGCGTTTCCGCCGCGCGCTTCAGCGCCCGCAGGCGCGCGGCGTGGCGAGTGCGATCCAGCCCTGAAAACACGCAGCGATCGCTGGCGAAGCGGTTTTTGACGAATCCGGATGAAGTTGCGTCCCCGCAGTCCTTGTCCACGGTCTGGAAGCTGGAATCTTCGAGGCTCGCGCAATGAAGTTTCCTGCCTTTGCGGAGGACTTCGCCGATCTCGCCCAACATCCCGTCCGGCACGATCAGCGCGATTGTCCGGTCATGGCCCGGCATGCCGAGTAGCGGGTCGCGCGGATCGAAATCGAAAAGCGCCCGTTTCCATTGCCTGATCCGGGCCGGCGAGTCGTCCTTGCACTCGGGAATCGCGGCGGCGGCGTCTTCCTCCGCCTCGGGCGCTTCAGGTATTTCGCGTGTTTCGGGCGCTTCGGACGTTTCGTGTGTTTCAGGCGCGCTGTCGTGCGGCACGGGCGGCCACGATACGAAGGGCCCGGCGCGCAGGCGGGATGCGTCGCCAGCCTGCAAGGCTTCTTCGTCCGACAACGACCCCGGCAGCGGGAAAATGCCGTCCTTCCGGCATTGCGAGATCACCACCGCCGCTTCCAGTTCCTGGGTGGCCCCGCGCACATACTCGCAGGCTTTTTTCGTGGCGGTGCGAAAACCCGCGGCATGCCCGCCCGGCGGAATGCCGTCGAGTTCCACCGGAACGATCGTCTTCGTTTCTATCAGATTTGCAATGACGCCAGGCTCACCGATGACCTTCTCGCCCAAAAACTCGAAACCCTTGCCCGCGCCGAGGACAAGTGAATACTCCAGGTCGGAGACGGCGATGACGGCGGGGAAAACGCGCGTCGCGGCAATGACGATAATCGGATGAAGCCCCGCCGCCTCGCAGCACGCCGCATACGCCACCGCAAGGTCGATGTCGGCGCCGGAGCGTTCCGCCAGCAATTCCCCTGTAGTTTTTATCTTTCGTATTGCGGCGGCGGGCGATTCGGGGGCGTCGGCGCGGACGATGCGCGCATTGCATATCGCCTGATAAATCGCCCCGGCGATGAGTTTGGCGCGTCCGAAACCGGCCTCGTACCCTTCCAGCGCGCCGGTGCCCGTTTTTTTGAGCAGGAAATCCGAAGCGGCCTGCAAAAGCCGCGTGACCGCATGGCTATTGGGTTGTACGAAAGCGGCAATGGCATGGCGCAAGCCGGGAAGGTCGAGAAATTCATCGGCCGCGCCGATTTCGACCGTCACGGTCAGCAAAGGCCATGCATTTTCCTCGCCCCGGATATCCTGGGCAGGGCGCGCGCTCATCGTCAGGACGGCGCGCTCCTCGCCGCGCCGGGCATTGAACAACGAATCGAATTCCGCGAAACGCGCGCGCCCGGCGAAACGGACGGCATTTCCCGCGCCAATCGTCTTTTCTTCGCGATAAACGAACCGCTGCGCGGCAGCGTTTCCCACGGCCAAATCGATTGTGAGTTCGATACCGGCCAGATCGTTCCCCGTTTCATTGTGGACGGCGATGGCCCGTACAAACGGAAACCGGCATGCGAGCAAGGCCAGGTTGCCCCGCCGCGGGCATTCCGCCTGAAGCCGGATTCCCGACGCCGCGCAATCCATGACCTCGTAGACCGCGATATCATCTCTATTGAGCACTTTGTTACTCCGTGCGCGGACGTAAGCCGGGATTGTATGCCATGAAACGTGCGATACCCCCTACCATACTGTTTCGGACTAAACTTGATCCGTTTTGATGAGCCGTTTTTTCAACTCATGCCGATCAAGTCACGCATTCGCGCCATTCCCGGTTTCCCCCGGCAAGGCGTCACGTTCCGCGACATCACGACCTTGCTCAAGGATGCAGCCGGTTTCCGGCTCGCCATTCACAAACTGATCAACCGCTACAGCGGGAAAAAAATCCACAAAGTAGCCGCCATCGAATCGCGCGGTTTCATCGTCGGCGCGCCGCTTGCCTATGCGCTGGGGGCGGGTTTCGCGCCGATTCGCAAAAAAGGCAAACTCCCCGCCGAAACCATTGGCTGTGACTACGCTTCGGAGTACGGAACGGATCGTATCGAAATCCATACCGACGCCATTGCCCCAGGCGAACGCATTCTGCTCGTCGACGACCTTCTCGCCACCGGCGGCACAGCCGAGGCTGCCTGCGGGCTGCTGCGCGGCGCCGGCGCTGTCATCGTCGAATGCGCCTTCCTCGTCGATCTGCCCAAGCTCGGTGGCCGCGAACGCCTGGAAAGACTCGGACTCAAGGTCTTTACATTGGTGAAATTCGACGATTGAACGCCTTTTTCGTTCTGCCAGCCTCCGTGCGGCGAAACCGGACGACGAAAATAAATAATAGGCATTCGTTCCTGAAAAAGAAGGAATTAATGCCGCTCCGATGTGGTGCGCCTGTTTTTGACACAGAGAACCCCGAGCGGGAATGGGAGATAGCATGGATATCGTGAAAATGCGCGTACCGGCGAGCGTATTGGCCTGGATGCTCGCGCTTCTGTCCGCTTGCGGCCTGGCCTGTGCCGCGCGGGCCGCCGAGGCCGTATCGCCGATTGCCATGGCGTCCTACCCGCCGGCGGGGTTTGTGTACGTGCGCGATGCGATACCGGAGGCGGCGCTGGAAATACGTTATTTCGGCGTCGATAATTTCATGGGCGCGCGGGTGGAGGGATACGAGGCTCCCGAAGCCCTTCTCAGCGTCGAAGCCGCCGCCGCGCTCAAGGCGGCGGGCAAGGATCTGCGCGGAAAGGGCTACGGACTCAAGATTTTCGATGCCTATCGTCCCGAATGGGCGGTCAGACATTTCGTGCGTTGGGCAAAGGATTTGACGGACGCCGGGAACAAGGCATCGTTCTACCCCGATGTCGACAAGGCGAGACTGTTTGAATTGGGCTATATCGCGGGAAAATCGGCCCATTCGCGCGGCAGCGCCGTCGATTTGACCCTCGTCGATCTGAAAAGCGGTCAGGATGTCGATATGGGATCGCGCTTCGACTTTTTCGGCGAGATTTCCCACCATGGTTCCCGGCTCGTCACGGCGCGGCAGGCCGCCAATCGCAATATCCTGCGCAAAGCGATGGAAGCGCGCGGTTTCAGGCGGCTCGAAACCGAATGGTGGCATTACACCCTGAAAAACGAACCCTATCCCGACACTTATTTCGATTTTCCGGTGGCGCGCGCGCCCGTGCTCGATCCGGCGATGCAGCGGACGTTGGAGACGCATGCCGGCGATGCCAGCCGCCTGGTCGTCGTGTCCGGAAAACCCGGCGCGGCGGCCAGCAGGGCGGTTGTGCATGCGTATTCCAGGGCCGATGGCGTCTGGACATTGCGTTTTTCCACCCATGCCTGGCTTGGGAAAAACGGTTTTCGGCAAGATAAACGCGAGGGCGATGGCGCAACGCCCGTCGGCGTCTTTACGTTTGGCCGCGCATTCGGCATTGCCGGCGATCCGGGTTCGGCGACGCCTTATACGAAAGTGACGGAGGCCGACGTGTGGGTCGACGATCCCGCCTCGAAGCGTTACAACCAGTGGGCGCGCGCCGACGATCCCGATGCCGATTGGCAGTCCGCCGAACGGCTCGCGGAATACAGGAAAGCTTACCAATACGCCATCGCGGTGAATTACAACGTATCGCCCATTATTCCCGGCAAGGGGTCGGCGATATTCCTGCACGCCGCGACCGGCAGGCCCACCGCGGGCTGCGTCGCGGTTCCGGAAGCGGCGATGGTGTTCTTTCTCGGTTTCGTCAGGGAAGGCAGCAAGATCGTTCTTGCGCCCTCATCCGGGGATTTCCGCGATTGAGGCGCGCGGTCTGCCCTCGCCCTGCTGTCCCAGGGCGTTTCCGCTCCGGAGAGTGAATGCTTTTTCCGGACAAGAGACGTTTTCTCCCGGAGAGGCGCGCGTCTTTCTCTGGGTGCGCCGGTTCTCTCTCAAAGAAGCGTCGTTTCTTCCCGGCGGGAGGAACGCCTTTCCCGAAGCGAGGATGTTCTTTCCCGGAGCGAGGATATCCGCTCTCGAAGCGAGGATGCTCTTTCTCGGAGCGAGGATGTCCGCTCTCGAAGCAAGGATGACGGTTTCTCCGTGCAGGACGGCGGCCCCGGCATTGCCTCTGGGCGCATCCCGAGACTGACCGGGCGTTTCCACCGCATCGACGCCGCCCGCTCCCGCGCCGCCGGACGGGGGCTGTCCATCGTCAGGCATGCGTTGCGGCGTCGCGACACCCTGCTTGCCAGCGACAGCGCCCTCGGTCGGGGCGCATGTTTCACGGTCGCGTTTTCGGCGCATCGGTTGCGGGCGGGTTGAATGCCCGCCCCGGCGCCGGGAGCCGCCCGGCAACGTCTTCCCGGACGGCGAATGCATTTCACGTTTCCATGGCCGCGCCTAACGCTTATGTCATCCATGCGCCGGAAACGCGCCTCGTTATCGATGCAAGAAAAATATCCTTTGTGTTGACGCGGAGGTGATGTTATGGCAATATGCCGCAGCCCGGTGAGATAACCCTTCGGCTTATGCTTGGCGCAATGAAATAACTGCCGGGCAATGTTTCCCGGTCTGGCGCTGCCAGGCCGGATTTTTTGACAAATTACCGGCTTTGCCGGTGGAGGTGTTTGATGGCTGAGACGAAGTTTATGCTGGGGTTCAACTCCAAGCTCGGTAGCAATCAATTCACTCTTTCCCCTACGGTGGAAAAAACGTTTGACAACGGTATTGCCGCAAAACTGACTTTTGGGAAATTGTTCGATTCGGCAACCGGAAAGTTCAATTTCAATCCCACGGTCGAATCGACAAAAACTTTTTCCGACGGCAGCACCGTGGGGATAGGCGCTGGCTGGGCGGGGGGCAATACCAATGCATTCATTTCGGGCAGCTACCCTACAAGTGATGGCAGTAAAGCATCTCTCAAAGTTGGGGTTGTAGATACGCTGACTGAAGCACTAAAAGCATCCGTGGAAGGGTCTTTTACGCGCACTGATGGCAATCGGGCGCTTACGTTTAGCGCCAAATCTGAAGATGGCGGTACTGTTCTCGGCTTGGGAGTAAGCGATCCGGAGTACGGGAAGGTGCTTGCTAATCTTATTTACAATAAGGACACGGGTCTTAATCTAAAGAATCTTGCTCTGACGAGTCCAGAACTAAAAGACTCTGCCAATGGCGCGACAGGAAGCTTTACTGCCAGCATAAGCGATCTTCTGGGCAATGGCTGGTCTGGGGTCAAATTGGGCGTGTCGGGAAAGAACGCTCTACCGACGATTGTCGCAATGACGTCACTCCTCTTGCCCGATTTTCCGAAGTCTGCTTTGGTGAATGTCGGAAGCGTTCCCTTGACCAGCGGCAGCAACAAATCAGCCGACGGCCACCATCCACCAAAATCTTGCTGTTCAATGACCTTCCGGAGTAGACCATCCCTGGGAGGAACAGCTGGAAGAGAACCTGGATTGCCATTGTAATCACATCCGTCGGACCCGCCACTATCGCTGTCGCAGCAAGCGAAGCCAGACCATCCGCCGCCATCCTCATAGTCGCAGTCGCCACAGAAGCTATCATAGTGGCAATCAGCGCTGCATGTGAAACCCTGCCAACCCGCGGACGGACTCACTTCCGTGGTACGGTAAACCTTCTCCGAGAATCCCACAAACGCGGTCGCACTGCAGAGAACTCCGCTTTCGATACTCAGTCCGATGCAGCGATCGATCAGTTTGCGATCGCGACCGGCCGCTCTTTCCAAACTCTCAAGG
>JAISCE010000042.1 GCA_031265765.1 Azoarcus sp. | reverse complement strand
CATGAGTTCGACGGCGAAGCCAAGGCCACGGCCTACGGGCAAGCCATCGACGCGCCCGAGTTGAAAGGCGGCACGGCCATCGGCGAGCTTGGCTTGAGCTTCAAGGCGGGGAAGGCCGTGACCCTCGATGTGGGCGTACAGGGCTATACGGGCAAGCGCGATGGTGCGACCGGTAGCTTGAAGCTGAAGATCGCGTTCTGAAGCGGCGGCGCAAGCAAGACTTTTGCGTCTAACGTCCCCGCCGGGCTTCGCCCGGCGGGAGCGTTTCTTATTCGGAATGTTCTTCGACCTTGTTGCTGTACAGCATGACCCTTGCGGCTTCGTGCAGGCCGCGCGCAAGCGCGGAGAGACGGGCAAATTCCTGCGGGTTTTCGTCGGCAAGGTTTTTCACGTCGTCGGCATCGACGGCATACAACCCGGCGTCGGAGCCGTCTGCGTTCATCCGAAGAAGGTAACGGCTCGTCACGACGCCGATCAGCGGAAAAGCGCCCTCGCGCAGGATGACCGGCACGGCGCGTTCACCTTCCGGCGCGGGATGCTCTATGTCGCGCCCCATTGTGGCGTTGCAGTAGTCCAGGCGCAGCAGACCCGCCAGCGTGGGCAGAAAATCGAGAAGGCTCGTCGCCTCGTCGGTGACGCGCGGGGCAATCAGGCGGGGGGCATGAATGATGCCCGGCACGTGCAGGCTTTCCAGGTTGAGATCGGTGTAGGCCCTGGGCTTGAACGGCAGATCGGCGACACGCCCGTTGTGGTCGCCGTAGAGCACGAAGATGGTGTTGTCGTAGTAGCCGCTTTCCTTCGCCATCTCGATGAAGCGTCCGAGGCTGTGGTCGAGGAAGCGCACGGCGTTGTACTGCGCATTGCTGCGGAAACCCGAGCGATGCAATACATCGTCCGGCTGGGTTTTGAGTTCAAAGCCGTCGTTGTCCTTGGGTATCGTGAAAGGCGGATGGTTGTCGGCGGTCTGGACGAAGGCGATGAAGGGGCGATCTTTGGGCTGCCGGCGCAGGAGCGCATCGACTTCCTTGAACAGCGCCAGGTCGGAGATGCCCCACACGTCGATGTTGGACGAGCGCCAATCGCCTTCTTCGTACAGGCGAATGTCGGGGACGCTGCTTTTGATGAGCGCGCTCATGTTCGCCCAGCCCGCGCTGCCGCCGATGGCGTAGAGCTTGTCATGCTTCGTAAAGGCGTTCAGGACGCTTTGCTGCGGCAGGAGGAAGGGATTGCGGGTGGCGCTTTTCGTGCGCGATACGTCGGGGATACCGGTGAAAAGCCCCCACACCGTTTTCGCGGTGCCCGTGACTGGGACGTAGAAGTTGCGCAGGAACCAGCTTTCCCGCGCGAGCCGGTCCAGGTGCGGCGTGGGATCGAGGGGATTGCCGTGCAGCCCGGTTACGCTGCCGCCCAGCGATTCCAAATGGATGAAAACGATGTTGGGCGGCGTGGCGAATTCGAGCCGGTGCGGCTGCGGCGGGATGTGCCGCTCGAAGCGGGGCAGCAGGTCCTTGTCTGCCGTGACCGGCACGGATGCCCCCAGGTAAGCGGCGATTTCCTTGGCGTGCTCGTTGACGTAGGCGAGGTCGTAGTGGTCGGGCGAGGCCGACCATGTGTCCCAGATGAAAATCACCGGATTCAGACCCAGCGCGCCCATCCGGGTATTGCCGGAAAAGAAGGCATCGCTCCAGCGCAGGGGAACGGGATTTTCCAGGTTGATGTTGCTCACGCGCCCCAGAATCCCCAACACGCCGACGACGATGACGATCACTACAGCCGCCGCGACTCCCCGCTTCCGAACCGGCAGTGCCGCACGATCGAGCGTCCGGCGCTCCAGCCAGACAAAACTGGACAGAAGCGCCGCCGACGCGAACAGCCATATCAAGGTGAGCGCAATGACCGGGTAATGTTCCCAAACCAGTTGCGCTGAAATGTCGGGATTGCTGAAAAACCTGAACACGCTTGCATTGACTCGCAATCCCAGCCAGGCGTAGTAGCCGAAGTCGACGATGTACACCAGTCCCACGAACGGCAGAGCCACTCCCAGCCACGCCCGCAACGCCCAGCGCAGGCCGCGCGTGTCTTGCGCGTTCTTGCGCGGTAGAACCAACAGGAGCGCGGGCGGCAGCATCAGCAGGATCGCCAGCCGTAGATCGAACCGGAACCCGATTCCCAGTGTCTCCAGGAGTACGGCGCCTCCGGAGGAAAGGGAGACGTCGGATGCCCCGAAGAGGAACCCCAGACGCAACCCGGCGAATAGGATGAACAACGCCGCTATGCCGCATACCAGATAACGTAGACGCGGGAAAAACATGGAAATCTCAAGAATGATTAGTGTTCGTCAAAAAGCAAAACCTGACTTTTTGCCGGGTTGATTTGGGTTTGAAAGTGGGCTTTGCCTGCCTTCAAACCCTGTAAAAACAACACCAAACCCGTCCGGCTTTGGGGTTGCGTTGCCTTTCCCCCAAAAAAGGGCAGGCTTTGCCTGTCCTTTTTTGCTGTCTGAACCGGCAAAAAATAGGGGTTTATTTTTTGACGACTCCTTATTGCCGCCGGAACCCGTTTTTTACGGCCGACCTTGCGGCGGCGGACGTCCGCCGATTTGCGTCTGTCATTTTACCGCACTTTGGGTTGCCGGTTTTTTGGCAACGCGCAAAAACACTTCGCGGCCGAGTGCGACGATGACCAGTGGCGCGTCCAGCAAGTAATCCCACAGGTTCGTGGAATCCAGCCAGTGCAAGCGCCAGCCGGCCAGCGCGGCGAGGAGAGCGAGCGAGGGGACGATCCAGCCGCGAAGCCAGAGGAGGAACGCCAAGCCGCCCGTCAGGCAGGGCAGGACGGCGGAGGCATACCCCAATGCGTAGAGATCGAGAGGCAGCAGGCCGAAGCTGAGGAAGAAAAAGGCAAGGCCCATGAGGACGAAGAAACCGGCGTGCGGTAATAGCGGTCGCGGCCCCCGGAGCAAGAGGATGGACAGGAAGATGAGGGTGACGATGGAAAGGTCTCCCAGCGCGCCGCGCAATACCGCCAGGAAGGAAATGCCGGCGACGGGCAGGTACAGAAGCGCGCATATCGCCGCCAAAGCCATCGCCATGCGTTCGGGACGGGCGCGCAGCCAGGGCGCACACCGCGCAAAAAGAAGCGTTATCGCCAAGCCGTAGCCGAGGCAAGCGAGGAGAACGGGCATCATGGTATCTGTTCCAGCCACGCCCGGTTGAAGCGCAGGTGGCGGATGAAACTGCGGTTCCAGGTGTGGACCAGATGGAAATCGCCATCGGCGGTCCGGATCAGATAGGGGTAGTCGTATCGCCAACTGCACTGATCCTCGCAAAGATTGCTCTCGACGTTCCGGATGACCGATTCCGGGTCCGGCATTCGTCCAAGACTCTGCAAATCTTCCGACAGGCGCGCGTGATACGTGTCCTTGTCCGGCGGGTTCTGCAAAGAGGATTCCCTGTCTTCGAGACGGCGGAGAACGCGCCAATGCCGTCCATCGTCGGCGCTCGCCAGAAGCGAGAAGCGGGACCGTCCCTGCTCCACGTCGTTGGCGACCGCCAGCAGGCTGCCGTCTTCCAGGCGCAAGGCGGAGAGCGCCGAGTTCGGATTGGGCAGGTCGGTTGACTCCGGGGGAGACCAGTGTCGTCCGGCGTCCGTCGTTTCCGTGCGCAGGACGCGGTACGGCGGTAGATCATCGCCATCGCGCATCAGAGACACGGCACGGGTTGGCGTCTCGACCAGCACGATGGGCTGTAGCGAACGCGTACCGTGATCCATGCGCGTGACGCGCCGCACCTCGCCCTCGGGCGACAAGGTCAAGAGTTCGCCCAATTTGCCCGC
>JAISCE010000039.1 GCA_031265765.1 Azoarcus sp. | reverse complement strand
GGGAGATTGATTAAATTGAACGCAAATAATTTCTTCACCTGCGCGGCTACCGGCACAAAACGGTTTTCCTCAAAACCCGGCAAGGCGGTCATCGCCATGATCCTGGCGCTTGGGCTTGCAGGGGATGCCCTGATCCGCACTTGCGCCGCGCCGCGGAACCGAACCGCCGCGGCGGTTTTCAGTCCCGCCACGGAACCTCGCCGAAAACGGCAAGATAAGCGGCCTTGATGTCCTCGCGCGCCGGGCAGTGGTTTTGCCCGCCGCGATGGCCGATCTTGATCGCCCCCATCACCGCGGCGATCCGCCCGCAGGAAAGCCAGTCCCAGCCCTGCGAGATGCCGTAGAGCAAACCGGCGCGATAGGCATCGCCGCAGCCGGTCGGATCGACCACGGCATCGACCGGCACGGCGGGTACTTCGATACACTCGCCGCCGGCATGGATGTGCGAGCCTTCCCCGCCGCGCGTCACGATCAGGGCATCGACCCCGGCGGCCAGCGCCTCGACGGGCAAGCCGGTCTTGTCGGACATCAGTTGCGCCTCGTAATCGTTGACCGTGCAATAACGGGCAAGCCTCAGGCAATGCAACAACGCCTCCGCGGAAAGTATCGGCAAAGCCTGGCCGGGATCGAACACGAAAGGCACGCCGGCTTCGGCCAATCCGTCGACATGGCGCAACATGCCGTCGCGGCCATCGGGCGAGACGATGGCAAGCCGCACGTCCCGGGCCGCGCGCACATCGTTCCGGTGAGAGAACATCATCGCGCCGGGATGAAAAGCGGTTATCTGGTTATCGTCGGCATCGGTGACGATGAAAGCCTGGGCGGTATACGTGCCCGGCACGTGGCGCACATAGTCCTGGCGTATACCGAGTTCATCGAGCCTTTGCCGATAATCCGCGGCATCGTCGCCCACCGTGGCGACGATCAACGGGTCCGCGCCCAGCAGGCGCAGGCTGTAGGCGATGTTGCCCGCGCAACCGCCGAAGTCGCGCCGCAATTCCGGCACCAGGAAAGACACATTCAGGATATGGATGCGCTCGGGCAGGATGTGGTTCCTGAAGCGGTCGCCGAAAACCATAATGTTGTCGTAGGCCATCGAGCCGCAAACGAGAATGGACATCGAAAAAACTCCCCGCTGTTTGAAGAAATGCGATTATAGAAGGCGTTTCCGGGTTTTCCGCCCGATGAACCAAATACGCGCCGCCGTCCTCCAACAAGGACTCGCCGGTTTTCTGCATACTCGTTTCTCCTATTTTTCATGCTGACACATCCTGAATTCGATCCCGTCGCCTTCTCCATCGGCCCGCTCAGCGTGCGCTGGTACGGACTGACCTATTTGTTCGCTTTCGTCTGCTTCGCCCTTCTCGCCCGCCTGCGCGCGCGGCGCGGATCGGGACCGGACTGGAATGGCCAGTCCATCGACGATCTGCTTTTCTACGGCGTCCTCGGCGTCATCCTCGGCGCACGCCTGGGAGAAGTGCTGTTTTTCCGGCCTGATTACTACTTCGCCCATCCGCTTGAAATCCTCATGGTATGGCATGGCGGCATGAGCTTCCATGGCGGCTTCATCGGCGTATTGGTGGCGATGTGGTTTTATGGCCGCCGCCACGGCCGGGGATTTTGGGAAATCACCGATTTCATCGCGCCGATGGTTCCCGTCGGGCTTTTCGCGGGACGCATCGGCAACTTCATCAACGGCGAATTGTGGGGACGCCCCATGAGCGAGGCGCTGCCCTGGGCGATGCGCTATCCCTGGGTCGACGACCTGCCGCGCCACCCTTCGCAGCTCTACCAGGCCGCCGGCGAGGGGTTGTTGCTGTTCGCCCTGCTGTGGTGGTACTCGTCCCGCCCCCGCCCCCTTCGGGCGGTATCCGGATTCTTCCTCGCCGGCTACGGCATCCTGCGCTTCGGCGCGGAGTTCTTCCGCACCCCCGATCCCGGCATTTTCAGTTCCCTCGGACTGGGGCTGACGACCGCGCAATGGTTGTGCCTGCCGATGCTGCTGGCAGGCATCGGGCTGATCGCCCACGCCTATTCCAAGCGCCACGACGGCGATCCGCCAGTCCGCGCAACCGGCGGCGATTCACTCAAAAGAACCTGACGATAAAAGGAGACGACGTGTCATCGAACCTGGTTGCGAGAAGCCTGTCCCGGATGCGCGCCATCGTGGCCCAGGCAACCCGCAAACCCCATGAACCTTCGGCAAAGGAACTCGACCGCATCCACCGCCAACTCGAAGAATGCGCCGCCGGCATCGGCGGCGAAGTCTCCACGCGGCAGCGCGCGGCGCGGTTGGCCGATGCCTACCTGCATCTGGACGACGCCGGGCGGCGAGCCATCCTCAAAATGATCGCGCTCGATTTCGGCCCCGATCCCAAGGCCGTCGCCAAGGCCCACGCCGCCTACCAGAAAGCGGTCGGCGCAGACGGGCAATGGGAAGCCGAAGCGCAACTGCGCACGACGATGCGCTCACGGCGGCTGCGCATCCTCACTCAGTTCAACGCCATCCCGCAAGGCGTGAAATTCCTTGTCGACCTGCGCGCCGATCTGTTGCGTTACACGGCGGACGACCCCCTGCTCAAACCGCTCGACCGCGAACTTGAAACCCGCCTCACCGCTTGGTTCGATGTCGGCTTTCTCGAAATCCAGAGAATCACCTGGGAATCGCCCGCGGCGCTCCTGGAGCGGCTGGTCAAATACGAAGCCGTGCACGCCATCCGCTCATGGCGGGATCTGAAAAACCGCCTCGATTCCGACCGCCGCTGCTATGCCTTTTTCCACCCCCGCATGCCGCTGGAGCCGTTGATCTTCGTACAGGTGGCGCTCACCGAAACACTGGCCGACAACGTCCGGAACCTGCTCGATGTCCGCGCGCCGCTCGGCGACACCGACAAGGCCGATACGGCGATCTTCTATTCGATCACGTCCTCGCAGACCGGGCTGCGCGGCATCTCGTTCGGCAATTTCCTGCTGAAGCGGGTCATCGGCGACCTGCAACGCGACTTTCCACGCCTGCGCACCTTTTCCACCCTGTCGCCGATTCCCGGCCTCATCCGCTGGATCAGGCAAAACCCGCAGAATCTGGACAAAGTCATCACCGCCGCGGACTGGAAAACCCTGGCCGCCGCGGGCATTGCCAAAGAAGCCGCCCCGCCGCTGTTCGCCGCCCTGCTCGGCGGCGACACCGCCTGGACGAAAAACAGCGCCCTGGCCGCGACCCTGCGCGCGCCCCTCCTGCGCCTGGCCGCGCAATATCTGGTCAAGGCAAAACGCGGCGACCGCCCGCTCGATTCGGTCGCCCGTTTCCACCTCGGCAACGGCGCGCGCATCGAACGCTTGAACTGGCTGGCCGATACCTCGGAAAAAGGGCAAGCCCAGTCGTGGGGAATCATGGTCAACTACCTCTACGACCTTGGCGACCTCGAAACAAACGTCGAAGCCTACGCACGCGACGGCAAAATCGACATGTCCTCGTCGCTGCGACGGCTGGCCAAGGATTGAACATTTCCGTTCCGGGAGAAAAGCGCCATGCACATCCCGATTCTTTTCCGCGACGCCCAGAACGGGAGCAAGGTACTGCTTGCCAGCGCGGTACCGCAAATCGTCTTGACGGTCCTGCTGCTGGCCAACAGCATACGGCTGCTGGAAAGCACGGCCCGCGCCCATCTGGAAAACCTGATCGCCCTGAACGCGAGCATGTTGCATGCCATGGCTTCCGCCTACATCGACCAGCCCGATTTCGGCCCCTTGCAGGACGCCTTGGGCGAATTGCTCGCCCAGGCCGAAGATGGACTGACTTATGTGCGCTTCGCCGACGATGCCGGCAACATCCTGCTCTCCGCCGAAGCGCCGGAGCAAGAAACACTGGATCCCCCCGGCGCGGCCGATAGCGGCGGCGGCAAAACCGCCGTCTCGCTCAGCGACCGGTCGCTCGTCCATGTGCGCCGTCCGCTGCCGCTGCCGCACGACCAGACCGGTTCCCTCCAGTTCGGCATCGCGAACACCGGCCCGCCGGCAAGCTGGCAATCCGTCGTCTGGCAAGGCGCGCTGATCGCCCTGCCTTTCATCCCCATCGCCTTCGCGCTGTCTGCGCTCGTCGCGCGCGCGCCGGCCCGCCGCCTCAAGCGCATCCTGGCCGACAGCAAGGCCATCGCCGACGGTCGGCTCAATCTCCGCCTGCCCGACAAAGGCCGTGACGGACTCGCCTGCCTCGCCCGCCACTTCAATACCGTCGTCTCGGTGCTGCGGCAACGAACCCGCACCCTGCACGACACACTCGAACGTCTCGAAACCCGCAAGGAACGATGCGCCCTGATGGTCTCCGGGGCCAATGACAGCCTGTGGGACTGGGACATCGCCAGCGGCCGCTGCCGCTTCTCGCCCCGTTTCCGCGAAATGCTCGATCTGCCCGGCAAGGGTCCGGCATCCGGTTCGCAGATGCTGGAAACGACATGGGCCTTTTTCACCTCGCGCCTGCATCCGGACGAAGCCGACGCCTTCCACAACCGCATCCTCGAACATCTGAAGGGTTCCAGCCCGCAATTCATGTTCGAGCACCGCATCCGCCACGAAGACGGCGGATACCGCTGGATCATGAGCCGCGGCGTGGCAAAGCGCAACGCACAAGGCCGGGCCACATGGATGGCCGGCTCGATCAGCGACATCCACATATGCAAATGCGCCCGGCAACAACTGCAACACGACGCCATGCACGACGCCCTCACCGGCTTGCCGAATCAGGCGCTATTCATCGAACACCTGCGGCAAGCCCTGGCGCAGCAAGACCGCAACGCGCATTTCCGTTCCGCGGTACTGGCGGTCAACCTCGAACGCTTCCACCTCATCAACGACGGCTACAGCCACGTCATCGGCAACCACCTGCTGTGCCACATCGCCAAGCATTTCGTCGACCGGTTGCGGAGCGGCGACATCGTCGCCCGCCTGAGCGCCGATCAGTTCGCCATCCTTCTGCACGGCGTCGCCTCCACCGACGAAGCCCTGCGAATTTCCCGCCAGTTGATCGAACTGCCCGGCTTCACCGCCCCTGGCGCGCGGCAGGCCCTGCAAACGAAATGCCGCGCCGGACTGGCGATGAGCAACGGCGGAACCGACGCCGAAACCCTGCTGCGCGACGCCGACAGCGCCTTGCAGGCCGCGCGCAGGAGCGAATCCGACCCCATCCAGGTATTCCAAACATCCATGCACGCCAGAATGCTCACCACGCTGACGCTCGAAACCGACTTGCGCAGCGCCCTGGCGGAAAAAGCCCTGAGCGTCGCCTACCAGCCCATCGTCCGTCTGTTCGACCGAAGCATCGTCAGCTTCGAGGCACTCGCCCGCTGGCAGCATCCCCTGCGGGGGCAGATTCCGCCGGATGTCTTTATCCCGCTGGCCGAATCCCTCGACCTGATCCACGAACTGGGCATGTTCGTCCTGCACCGCACCTGCCTCGATATCCTGAAATGGCAGCGCCAGACCGGCCCCGATGCCCCGCCGGTCAGCGTCAACCTGTCCGCGCGCCAACTTGCCCGCGCCACCCTGGCCCGCGAATTGCTCGATACCATTTCCGGTCACGGCCTCACGCCCGAGCGCCTGCGGTTTGAAGTCACTGAAAGCCTGCTCACCCATTCCAGCGGCCAGAACATCGAAACCCTGCACTATCTGCACGAGGCCGGTATCACGGTACTGATCGACGACTTCGGCACCGGCTACTCGGCGCTCAGCTACCTGCATACCCTGCCTTGCGACATCGTCAAACTCGACGGATCTTTCGTCGGCCCCATCGCCACCGACGAACGCCCGCGCGCCGTCGTCCGCCACAGCATCGGCCTCGCCCACGACCTGGGCATGTCCGTGGTAGCGGAACGTATCGAAAAAGAAGACCAGCTGCACACGCTGTGCGCCATCGGCTGCGACTTCGGGCAAGGCTATCTGTTCTCGAAACCGCTGCCTGCCGGCGAAGCCTGCCGCCTGCTCCACGCCAGCAACGGCGCAAGACCATTGCAGTAAAGTTTCATCTCATGGGGTGCGCCGCGCCGGAACGGGAAACGGAACGCTCATACGACAACACCGCATTCGACTCCGCGCCGCCTGCTCGCCGTAATCAGCGTTTTCGCGTCGACGGCAGGTCCGTGCAAACCCCCTCCGCCACTTCCGCCGCCATGCCGATGGACTCACACAGGGTCGGGTGCGGGTGAATGGTTTTGCCGATGTCCGCCGCTGTCGCGCCCATTTCGATGGCCAGGCAGATTTCGCCGATCAAATCTCCCGCGTTCGCGCCTGCAATGGCCCCGCCGAGGAGACGATGGGTTTCCGTGTCGAAAAGGAGTTTGGTGATGCCTTCTTCCGTGCCGTTGGCGATGGCGCGGCCACTCGCGGCCCAAGGAAAGACGGCTTTTTTGAACGTTTTGTTTTCGGCTTCCAGCTGTGTTTCGGTTTTGCCCGCCCAGGCGATTTCGGGAAAAGTATAGGCAACGCCGGGAATTTGCAGGGCGTCGAAGGCGGATTTCCGCCCGGCGGCGGCTTCGGCGGCGACGTGGGCTTCATGCACGGCCTTGTGGGCGAGCATGGGATTGCCGGTGATATCGCCAATGGCGAAGATGTGCGGTACGTTGGTGCGCTGCTGGCCGTCGACCGCGATGAAGCCGCGTTCCGTAACGGCAAGGCCCGCCTTTTCGGCGGCGATCGTCTTGCCGTTGGGGATGCGGCCCACGGCGACGAGCACACGGTCGAAGCTTTCTTTCTCCGCCGTGGAATAGGTGATTTCGATGCCATCCGCGCCGGCTTCGGCGGCAGTGACGCCAGTGGCGGACAGGATGCGGTCGAAACGGCGGGCGTTTTTTTTCTCCCATATCTTCACGAGATCGCGATCCGCGCCGGACATGAGGCCGTCGCTCTGTTCCACGATAGTGATGCGCGCGCCCAGGGCGCTGTAGACGGTGGCCATTTCCAGCCCGATGATGCCGCCGCCGACGACGAGCATTTTCCGGGGGATCGCGGTCAGGGCCAGCGCGCCGGTGGCGTCGATGATGCGCTCGTCTTCCGGCATGAAAGGAAGCTTCACGGCGCGAGAACCCGCGGCGACGATGGCCTGGGCGAACTTCACTATCTGTCTTTCGCCGCTGGCGGCGGTGACTTCGAGGCGATGCGCATCGAGAAACCGTCCGACGCCCTGCAAATGCCGCACATTGCGGCTCCTCGCCATGCTGGCGAGACCGGCGGTGAGTCTCTCGACGATGCCGTCCTTGTGCGCGCGCAGCCGGTCGAGGTCGACCTCGGGCGCGGCGAAACGCACACCGGCGGCGGAAAGATGCCCGGCATCCCCGATGACGGCGGCGACGTGCAGGAGCGCCTTGGAAGGAATGCAACCGACATTGAGGCAGACGCCGCCCAGTGTGTCGTAACGTTCCACGATGAGGGCATCGAGTCCGAGGTCGGCGGCGCGGAATGCAGCGGAATAACCCCCAGGGCCGCCGCCCAGGACCAGTATTTCGGTGTCGATATCGGCGCTGCCCGCGTGAACGGGAGCGGAGGTTGTGCGGGGCGCTTCGACGGCGCGGGCGGCGGTATTTTCCTTCGGAGGGGTCGCTGCCACGGCAGGCGCGGCGGCGACCGTTTCGATGCGGATCAAGGCGCGGCCTTTGGAAACCCGCTCGCCCATCTTCACCAGGACTTCTTTCACCACACCGGCGACGGTGGCGGGCACATCCATCGTGGCTTTGTCGGATTCCAGCGTCACCAAGGCATCGTCGATCGCCAGGGTATCGCCGGGCTTCACGAAAATATCGATGACGGGCACATCGGAAAAATCGCCGATGTCGGGCACCACGATGTCGATGAACTGGGGCATGATCTAGCTCCTCGGCCTCTGTTGGGGCGCTTGCATGCAAGCAGCCGGATGAACGGAACGCTCCCGGATTATGCACCGATGGAACGGCTCCGTTGCCGACAGCGCGCGCACGGCAAGGGCAGGCCACACACCGGCGACCCGTGAAATGCGATTCTCGAATTTCCGCGCGCGGAAAACAGGGCAGGGCGGTGAAACGGTGGCGCGCCCCTGCCTATTTACATCATCGGGGCAAGCGAGGCGCGCATCTTCTGCATTGCCCGTACTTCGATCTGGCGGATGCGTTCGGCGGAAACGCCGTATTCGGCGGCCAGTTCGTGCAAGGTAGCGGTATCGCCCTCGCGCAGCCAGCGACGTTCGACGATGTCCCGGCTGCGCGCGTCGAGCTTGTCGAGCGCCTGACGCAAACCTTCGTCCTGGAGACGGGCATGTTGCACTTCTTCGAGCGCGGCGGAAGGTTCGGCATGCGGATCGGGCAGGTAGGCGATGGGGGCGAAATGTTCGTCTTCATCGTCGCAGCCGGTTTCGAGCGGAACCTCGCGCCCGCACAGGCGCGTTTCCATTTCGACGACTTCTTCGGGCTTGACGCCGAGCCGGACGGCGATGGCGTGGACTTCCTCGCGGTTCAGGGTGGAAGTGTCCTGCTTCATACTGCGCAGGTTGAAGAAAAGTTTCCGTTGCGCCTTGGTGGTGGCGATCTTGACCAGCCGCCAGTTGCGCACGATGAATTCGTGGATTTCGGCCTTGATCCAGTGCATGGCGAACGACACCAGCCGCACGCCGCGCGCGGGATCGAAACGCTTGACGGCTTTCATCAGGCCGACATTGCCTTCCTGGATGAGATCGGCATGCGGCAGGCCGTAGCCGAGATAGCCGCGGGCGATCGATACGACCAGCCGCAAATGCGACATGACCAGTTGGCGCGCCGCATCCAGGTCGCCATGGTCTTTCAGGCGGGCGGCGAGATCCTGTTCTTCCTGCTCGGTGAGCATGGGCAGGCGATTGACCGAACCGATGTATTGGTCGATGCTGCCGACGGCGCAAGAAATGGGGAGCGACAGGGTGTGATCCATGTGTACAAAACCTCCTTGACGGCGCATGTTAGCACTCTGCGCATTAGAGTGCTAAACGATAGCGAAGTTTTATGTACGACAGAATAGGAAAAAATCGACAACCGATGCCGAATACTTAGCCCGTCCGCTTGGGGCAAAACAAATGCAATGAACAGGCGTCGCGGTCTTCCCGCCCCTTGCATGACACCCGACCGCCATCGGAAGAGCGCAGTGGCGGAAGACGCTTCGCTTCCGCCCTGCATCCTTCATGCCGTTGCAGCAAGCTCGGCTTCGGCTTTTGGCGCGGCGACGATTTCGCCATTTTCCGGGCGATCCAGCAACTCGACGAGCGCCAACGGCGCGTTGTCGCCGACACGAAAGCCGCATTTGAGAATACGCAAATAACCGCCATTGCGACTGGCGTAGCGCGCACCGAGTTCGTCGAAAATCTTGACCACCATCTCACGATCGCGCAAGCGGTTGAAAGCCAGGCGGCGATTGGACAGATTCGGCTTCTTGCCCAGGGTAATCAGCGGCTCGACCACCCTGCGCAATTCTTTCGCCTTGGGCAAGGTCGTCCGGATAACTTCATGGCGCAACAGCGAGTTGGCCATGTTGCGGAACATGGCCTGACGATGGCTGCTAGTCCGGTTCAGCTTGCGAAGGCCATTACGGTGACGCATGTCAAATCCTCTCTTGTCCGGCGGCGATCAACCGAGCTTGTCCAGCCCGGCAGGCGGCCAGTTTTCCAGTTTCATTCCCAGCGTCAGCCCGCGCGATGCCAACACTTCCTTGATTTCGTTGAGCGACTTGCGCCCCAGGTTCGGCGTTTTCAGCAACTCGGTTTCAGTACGCTGGATCAGATCGCCAATGTAATAGATGTTCTCGGCCTTCAGACAATTGGCCGAACGCACCGTCAATTCAAGATCGTCGACCGGACGCAACAACACCGGGTCGACGACAATGTCGCTCTTGATCGGCATATCGACGCGGGTGTCCTGCAAGTCGGCGAACACCCCCAGTTGGTCCATCAACACCCTGGCGGCGTAGCGGATCGCTTCCTCGGGGTCGACGGCGCCGTTGGTTTCGATGTCGATCACCAGACGGTCGAGGTCGGTGCGTTGTTCGACACGCGCACTCTCTACCAGATAACTGACGCGGCGCACCGGGCTGAACGAGGCATCGAGCACGATATGCCCAATGGACTTGCTCTCGGCACTGACCGGACGAGTATTGCCCGGCACATAGCCGCGGCCTTCCTCGACCTTGATCTGCATGTCGAGCTTGCCGCCCGGCGCCAGATGCGCGATGACATGATCGGGGTTGATGATGTCGACGCCGTGATCGGTCTCGATGTCGGCGGCCGTCACCGGGCCTTCCCCGTTCTTGGCCAGGCGCAGGGTCACTTCGCCGCGGCTGTGAAGCTTGAACACAACGCCTTTCAGGTTGAGCAGCAGATCGACGATGTCCTCGCGCATGCCATCCAGCGTCGAATACTCGTGCAGCACGCCTTCGATCGTGACCTCGGTGGCGGCATGCCCCGGCAGCGACGACAGGAGAATGCGGCGCAGCGCGTTCCCAAGGGTATGCCCGAAACCCCGCTCGAACGGCTCCATCGTTACCCGGGCCTGGGCGCGCGAAACGCTTTGGACATCAATGATGCGCGGTTTCAACAATTCATTGCTTTGCATCGACATTTCCCCGAAACCAGAAACTCGCCTCCCGCATCAGCGGGAGTACAGTTCAACGACCAGACCTTCGTTGATCGTGGGCGGCAAATCGTCGCGCGCCGGATAAGCCTTGAAAATACCCTTGCCCGCCTTGGCGTCGGCTTCGATCCAGGCCGGAAAACCGCGCGACTCGTTCGCTTCGAGCGCGGCTTTCACCCGCAGCGTGCCGCGAACATGCTCGACCAGTTCGATGACATCGCCCGGACGCACGAGATACGAGGGGATATTCACGCGCTTGCCATTCACCAGCACGCCGTTATGACGGACAACTTGACGCGCCTCGGCGCGCGAACCGCCGAAACCAATGCGATAGGCGACGGAATCCAACCGCCCTTCGAGCAATTGCAGCAGGTTTTCACCCGTCTGGCCGCGCCGGCGCGCGGCTTCGGCATACACACGGCGGAACTGGCGTTCGAGCACGCCATAGAGGCGGCGGATTTTCTGCTTTTCGCGCAGCTGCTCGCCATAGCCCGACAGGCGTTGGCCGGAACGCTGGCCGTGCTGGCCGGGCGCATAGCTGCGATGTTCGATCGCACACTTGTCGGTAAAACATCTTTCCGCCTTCAGGAACAGCTTTTCGCCTTCGCGACGGCACTGACGGCACTTGGGGTCGAGATTACGGGCCACGATAACTCCTTGGTCAGATGCGCCGCTTCTTCGGCGGACGGCAACCATTGTGCGGAATGGGCGTGATATCGGTAATGCTGGCGATGCGAATCCCCAGCGCATTGAGCGCCCGGATCGCGGACTCGCGGCCAGGGCCTGGCCCTTTCACGCGCACTTCGAGATTTTTGATACCGCATTCCTGCGCCACCTTGCCAGCCGCTTCCGCCGCGACCTGGGCGGCGAACGGGGTACTCTTGCGCGAACCCTTGAAACCGGCGCCCCCGGAAGTCGCCCACGACAGCGCGTTACCCTGGCGATCGGTGATGGTAATGATAGTGTTGTTGAAACTGGCATGAACATGCGCGATGCCTTCCGCGACATTCTTTTTGATTTTCTTGCGAACCTTGGTTGCAGTCTTGGCCATTATCGCTCCCTGTTACTTCTTGCCGGCAATCGCTTTGCTCGGGCCTTTGCGGGTACGGGCATTGGTACGGGTGCGTTGCCCGCGAACCGGCAGGCCGCGACGATGACGCACACCACGGTAGCAGCCCAGATCCATCAGACGCTTGATGCTCATGGTCACTTCGCGGCGCAGGTCGCCCTCGACCACGAAACGGCTCACTTCCTCGCGCAAGCGTTCCATGTCGGACTCGGTGAGATCCTTGATCTTGGCCGAGCGCGCAACGCCCGCAGCGTCGCAAATCTTCTGGGCGCGCGGACGGCCAACGCCATAGATGGCAGTCAGCGCGATCTCGGCGTGCTTATGGTTGGGAATGTTCACCCCGGCAATACGGGCCATTCGTTGTACCTCGAATGCGAAACGTTAGATTGTAAT
This sequence comes from Azoarcus sp., assembly GCA_031265765.1. Lineage (GTDB taxonomy): Bacteria > Pseudomonadota > Gammaproteobacteria > Burkholderiales > Rhodocyclaceae > WRNU01. The sequence continues at coordinate 13,688 of JAISCE010000039.1, read as the reverse complement.
ACCGCGAAGGCGTCGAAATCAACCTTGGCGCTGTTTATGGCGCGGGTCGCTGCAAATGACCCTGACCACGCCCTTGCGGCGAATGATTTTGCAGTGGCGGCACAGCCGCTTGACGGAAGCCTGCACTCTCATGATCTGCTCCTGTTCCTGAGTTCTTGCGCTATTTATTTGGTCCGGAACACGATCCGGCCCTTCGTGAGGTCGTAAGGCGTCAGCTGGACAGTCACCCTGTCGCCGGGCAGGATGCGGATGTAATGCATGCGCATCTTGCCCGAAATATGCCCGAGCACCATATGGCCGTTTTCGAGCTTGACCCTGAAGGTTGCGTTGGGGAGGTTTTCGGTGACTTCCCCTTGCATCTCGATTACGTCTTCCTTCGCCATCGTTACCGGATCGGGAGACCCGCCCCCTTGAAATTCGCCTTTTTCAGCAGGCTTTCGTACTGGTGCGAGAACACATAGTTCTGCACTTGATCCTTGAAATCGAGCGCCACGACGACGACGATCAAGAGCGAAGTACCGCCGAAGTAAAACGATACGGGCCACTTCATCCGCAGGAATTCGGGCAGCAGGCAAACCAGGGTGATGTAGGTGGCGCCGACCAGCGTCAGACGCATCAGTACCTTGTCGATATAACGCGCCGTCTGCTCGCCCGGCCGGAAACCCGGCACGAAGGCGCCGCTTTTCTTCAGGTTGTCCGCAGTGTCGCGCGGATTGAAGACGAGAGCCGTATAGAAAAAACAGAAGAAGGTAATCGCCAGGGCGTACAGAATCGTGTAGACCGGCTTCCCCGGCGCCAGTTCATTCGCAATGTCGCGCAACCAGGACATGCTCTCCGAGGAGCCGAACCACTGCGCCGCCGTTGCGGGAAACAGAATGATGCTCGACGCGAAGATCGGCGGAATGACCCCCGCCATGTTGAGCTTGAGCGGCAAATGCGAGCTTTGCCCGCCATAGACGCGGTTGCCGACCTGGCGTTTGGCGTAATTGACGAGAATCTTGCGCTGGGCGCGCTCGACGAAGACGACGAACGCCGTCACCAGCACGACCAGGGCGAAAAGAAACAGGGCGACGAATTCATGGCCTTCGCGCACGATCTGCGAAACATTGCCGATGGCCCCCGGCAGACCGGCCACGATACCGGCGAAAATGATGATCGAGATACCGTTGCCGACGCCGCGCTCGGTGATCTGCTCGCCGAGCCACATCAAGAACAGGGTACCGGTCACCAGTGTCGAAACGGTGACGATGCGGAAGACCAGACCGGGATCGTAGACCAGCGCCTGGCCGGTTTCGACCTGTCCTTCCATCCCGATGGCGATGCCCAGGGCCTGGGCAAAGGCCAGCACGACGGTGCCATAGCGCGTGTATTGCGTGATCTTGCGCCGCCCCGCCTCGCCTTCCTTCTTGATCGCTTCGAGCTGCGGCACCGCCACGGCCAGCAATTGCATGATGATCGACGCCGAAATGTACGGCATGATCCCCAGCGTGAAAATCGACAGGCGCGACAAAGCGCCGCCCGAAAACAGGTTGAACATGCCGAGGAGACCATTCTCGCTCCTCTCGAAGATCGCTTTCAGGACATCCTGGTTGATCCCCGGTATCGGCAAATGCGCGCCGAACCGATAGACGATGAGCGCCCCGAGCAGGAACAGCAGACGCCGTTTCAGATCGCCGAACTTTCCGGCGCTTCCCACGGGAGAAGCAGATTTGGCCACGTTCTTGTCCTTGCTTGTCCGGACGGACCTTACTCGGTCGCGACCGAGCCGCCAGCCGCCTCGATGGCCGCGCGCGCACCCTTGGTGACGCCGAGACCGCGCAAGACGACCTTCCTGCCGATCTCGCCCGAGACAATGACCTTGGCCGAGAGCGTATTGGCTGGCACCACGCCCGCCCGCACCAGCGCCAGGAGATCGATTTCATCCACCGGCAGGGCGGCAAGTTCGGACAAGCGCACCTCGGCGTTACGGTCGCGGGTCAGCGATACGAAGCCGCGTTTGGGCAGCCGCCGCTGCAAGGGCATCTGCCCCCCCTCGAAACCGACCTTGTGAAAGCCGCCCGCGCGAGACTTCTGGCCCTTGTGGCCGCGACCGCAGGTCTTGCCCAGGCCGCTGCCGATACCCCGGCCAACGCGCCTGGCGGCGGATTTTGCGCCCGCGCCCGGCTTGATGGTATTCAAGCGCATATCATTGCCCCTCGTACTTGAGCAGATAAGACACCTTGTTGATCATGCCGCGCACCTGCGGCGTATCGACCAACTCGACGCTGTGATTGAGATGGCGAAGCCCCAGGCCGCGCACCGTCCCGCGATGGGACTGCTTGGTTCCGATCACGCTCTTGACCAGCGTGACCTTGATCTTCTTGCCGGACATCGCTTACCCCAGGATTTCTTCGACGGTCTTGCCGCGTTTGGCCGCGATCTCCGCCGGCGTGTTCCCCGCCAGAAGACCGTTGAGCGTAGCGCGCACGACGTTATATGGATTAGTGGAGCCGATGCACTTGCAGATAATGTCGGTCACGCCCATGACATCGAAGACCGCGCGCATCGGGCCGCCCGCGATGATCCCCGTACCGGCGGGCGCGGGCTGCATCAGCACCGAGGCCGCGCCGTGCTTGCCGATCACGGCGTGGTACAGCGTGCCGCTCTTGAGCGAGACCTTCTTCATCCTGCGGCGGGCCTCATCCATCGCTTTCTGCACCGCCACCGGCACTTCGCGGGACTTTCCCTTGCCCATCCCGATACCGCCGTCGCCATCGCCGACCACGGTAAGCGCCGCGAAACCGAGAATCCGACCGCCCTTGACGACCTTGGTCACGCGGTTGATCGAGACCATCTTTTCGCGCAGGCCGTCATCGCGCTCCTCGGAGGCTTGCTTGCGCTGATTCTGCTGCTTGGCCATTGAAAACCTCGCTTAAAACTTCAGACCGCCCTCGCGGGCGGCTTCGGCCAGTGTCTTGACGCGGCCATGATAGAGAAAACCGGCGCGATCGAACGCCACGGTCTCGATTCCGGCGGCTTTCGCGCGCTCGGCGATCAGCTTGCCGACCACTGCCGCGGCAGCCTTATTGCCGCCATTGGCCGTCTGGGTACGCACGGCGGCCTCGACGGTAGACGCCGCCGCCAGCACTTTCGCGCCGCAGCCGGAAATGATCTGTGCGTAAATATGACTGTTGGACCGGAACACGGCAAGACGCACCGCTTTCAGCTCCGCGAGCTTGGCGCGGGTTTTGCGCGCACGGCGAAGACGAGATTCTTTTTTGTTCATGGACGGACCGCCTTACTTCTTCTTGGTTTCCTTGATCGCAACCACTTCGTCCGAATAACGGACGCCCTTGCCCTTGTAAGGCTCGGGAGCGCGGAAAGCCCGCACCTCGGCTGCAACCTGACCGACTTGCTGCTTGTCGATCCCCTTGAGCACGATCTCGGTCTGCGACGGCGTCTCGGCCTTCACGCCCGCCGGCAACTGGTACACGACCGGATGCGAAAAACCGAGGGTGAGATTGAGCTTGCCATCCTGGACCTGGGCGCGATAGCCGACGCCGACGAGAGTGAGCTTCTTCTCGAAGCCCTTGCTCACTCCGACGACCATGTTATTGACCAGCGCGCGCGTCGTGCCGGAGAGCGCATTGGCATTGGCCGCTCCTTCGCGCCCCTTGAACAACAGCACATCCCCTTCGCGCTCGACCGCCACCGCCGGACTGATCGCATGGCTTGCGACGCCCAGCGGCCCCTTGACCGACAGTTCGGCCCCGGAGATATTCACTTCGACGCCCCCCGGAATGGCGACGGGATTCTTCGCTACACGAGACATGGAATCCTCCTCAAGCCACCAGGCAAATGACTTCGCCGCCGACGCGGCTGACGCGCGCGGCACGGTCGGTCATCACGCCCCGCGGCGTCGACACGATGGCCACCCCCAGTCCGTTCATGACCTTCGGCAAATCGTCGCTGCCCTTGTAAATGCGCAGACCGGGGCGGCTGACGCGCTCGATGCGCTCGATCACAGGCCGACCGGCATAATACTTGAGGGCGACATCGAGCTCGGCCTTGCCCGCCGCTTCGCGGACGGCGTAATCGTCGATATAGCCTTCGTCCTTCAACACCCTGGCGATTGCCACCTTCAGCTTCGACGAAGGCATGCGTACATTCGCTTTCCGGGCCTGCTGGCCGTTGCGGATGCGCGTCAGCATGTCGGCGATGGGATCGGACATACTCATCTCATTACTCTCCTTACCAACTCGCCTTGGTCATGCCGGGCACCTCGCCGCGGAATGCGATTTCGCGCAGCTTGTTGCGGCACAAGCCGAACTTGCGGAACACCCCGCGCGGACGCCCGGTCAAGTGGCAACGGTTGCGCGCACGGACGGGACTCGCGTTGCGCGGCAATTGTTGCAGCGCCAGACGCGCCGCCATGCGATCTTCGTCGGACAGTTTCGTATCCTTGATCCGCGCGACCAGCGCGGCGCGCTTGGCAGCGAATTTCGCCACCAGCTTGCGGCGTTTGTCCTCACGGTTGATCAGAGCCAGTTTCGCCATATCACCCTCAATTCTTGAACGGGAATTTGAACGCACCCAAAAGCGCCCTTGCTTCCTGGTCGGTCTTGGCCGTCGTCGTAATGCTGATGTTCATCCCGCGCAGCACATCGATCTTGTCGTACTCGATCTCGGGGAAAATGATCTGTTCCTTCACCCCGAGATTGTAATTGCCGCGCCCATCGAACCCCTTGGAAGCGATTCCCCGGAAATCGCGCACACGCGGCAACGCCACCGTCACCAGGCGATCGAGGAATTCAAACATCTTCGGGCCGCGCAAGGTCACCATGCAGCCGATGGGATAGCCATCGCGGATCTTGAAGCCCGCGATCGACTTCTTCGCCTTGGTGACCACCGGCTTCTGGCCGGCGATCTTCGTCATGTCGCCGACCGCGAATTCGAGCGCCTTCTTGTCGCCGACCGCTTCGCCCACGCCCATGTTCAGGGTGATCTTGGCGATGCGCGGCACTTCCATGACGGACTTGTAACCGAACTGCTTGAGCAGCCCGGGAACTACCGTGTCCTTGTAAAACTGTTGCAAGCGAGCCATTGCCACTCCTTACGCATCCACCAGTTCGCCGTTCGACTTGAAGAAGCGCACCTTGCGGCCATCTTCGAGAGTCCTCATCCCGACGCGGTCGCCTTTTTGCGATGCCGGGTTGAACAGCGCGACGTTCGAGACATGAATCGGCAGTTCCTTTTCGACGATGCCGCCCACTTCGCCCTTGAGCGGGTTCGGGCGCACATGCTTCTTCACCCGGTTGACCCCCTCGACCAGCACACGCTCGTCGCTGACGCGGCGCAACACCATCCCGCGACGCCCGCGATCCTTGCCGGCGAGCACCACGACTTCGTCACCCTTGCGGATCTTGTTCATTCCCCGCCCCCTCTCAGAGCACTTCCGGTGCGAGCGAAACGATCTTCATGAACCGCTCGGAGCGCAGTTCGCGCGTCACCGGCCCGAAAATGCGCGTACCGATCGGCTCAAGCTTGTTATTGAGCAGCACGGCGGCATTGCCGTCGAACTTGATGAGCGACCCGTCCGGACGGCGCACGCCCTTGGCGGTGCGCACCACGACGGCATTGTAGATATCGCCCTTCTTGACCCGACCGCGCGGCGCGGCGTCCTTCACCGTGACCTTGATGATGTCGCCCACGGCGGCGTAACGGCGCTTGGAGCCGCCGAGCACCTTGATGCACATCACCGAGCGCGCGCCGGTGTTGTCGGCCACGTTGAGCCTGGACTGCATTTGAATCATGAAATTATCTCCAACTTGCCCCGCCATGCGGCGGTCAGTATTGGAACCCGTCCGGGTTGCACTGCTTGACCGTCCCGGAAGCTTGCCGGGACACGAAGCGGCGGATTATAGCTTCGAGGGAAAAAAAGGCAAGCATTTTGTGAACCTGCCCCTGGAAGGCGCCGGTACTGGACTTGCTGCGCAAAAACGGACGCCCAAGAGAGAAACTTCGATTGATCTATGGAGGTGTCTATGCAAGCCAAACAAGGTATTCCCCGTCGTCATTACACGGACGGTTTCAAGGCGCAAGCGGTGACGCTGGCGTCCTCGATAGGATAGGCGCAGGCGGCCCGGAAGCTGGAGATGTCGGCCAAGACGCTCAGTCACTGGGTGGGAGGCCTACTGTCATGGCAGCCATGGAGCCAGCGCAGGCAGGCGCGTACGCCACAAACTCAGCTACGTACTACTCTTTTGCATCGCGCTGTGTCCCTGCTGCGGACGAATAAACAAAAAACACTTTTATGACATAGTAATATCAAGAGACCGGCTGCGGAACCATCTTGAAACCGGGCGCGTGCGCCGCCTTTACCACCGTAGCGAAACCGGGGTTCCGAATCCGGCCGCAACAATCTGACCGGAGACCGGGGAGCGGGTCGCGCAAAGATCAGCTTTCCAGCACTGCCGGGTTCAGTTCGGCGAGTTTCTTGGCGAAATCGGCGGCGGGAATCGGGCGGCTGAAAAAGTAGCCCTGGAAGGTGTCGCACCCGTGGTCGAGCAGGAACAGACGCTGTTCGTCAGTTTCCACCCCTTCGGCAACGACTTTGAGACCCAGTGCATGCGCCAGGCCGATGATGGCGATGGCGATTTTGCCGTCGGCATCGGCATCGACATTGTGGATGTCGGAGACGAAACTTTTATCTATTTTCAGTACGTTGACATCGAATTGCTTGAGATAGGCCAGCGATGAATAGCCGGTGCCGAAGTCGTCGATGGACAGCCCCACGCCCATTTCGCGCAGGCGGGCGAGCATGCCGACGGTGCGCTCGACGTTGCGGATCAACATGGATTCGGTGAGTTCAAGTTCGAGCAGGGCAGGATCGAGACGGGCGCTGGCCAGGCTGTCCGCTATCAGGACGGGCAGGTCGTTTTGCAGGAACTGTTGCGCCGATAGGTTTATCGCAAGCGGTACGATGGGCAGTCCGGTTTTGCGCCAGTCGTGGAGTTGCCGGCAGGCGGTGTTCAGCACCCATTCGCCGATCGGTACGATGAGGCCGGATTCTTCGGCCAGGCGAATGAAACGGTCGGGCGGGATCATGCCCTGCTCGGGATGCCGCCAGCGCAAAAGCGCCTCGGCGCTTTGCAGGCAGCCGGTCCTGGCGTCAACCTTGGGCTGGTAGAAAAGTTCGAGTTCGTTTTTGTCGACCGCGCCGCGAAGCTGGTTTTCGAGCAGCAGATCGCCAAGCGTGGAGGTGTTCATGTCGGTGGAGTAGAAGCGGAAGTTGTTGCGTCCGTCTTCTTTGGCACGGCTCATGGCCGCGTCCGCGTTGCGCAGTAATTCCGCCGCCGTGGCGCCGTCCGTGTCGAAGATGGCGATGCCGATGCTGGCGGTGATGCTGATGTTGTGTTCGCCCAGGAGGTAGGGGCGGCTGGCGCTGTTGAGCAACTTGCGCGCAATGGCGGCGGCATCCTGCGGCTGGTTGACGTCGGGCAGGATGAAAACGAATTCGTCGCCGCCAAGACGGGAGACGGTGTCGGTGTCGCGCAGGAGTATCTGGCTGCGGTGCGCGACTTGCTGGAGCAGCGCGTCGCCCAATTCGCTGCCCAGGGTGTCGTTGATGTTGCGGAAGCGGTCGAGGTTGAGGAACAGTACCGCGGCATGGTTGTTGATGCGCCGCGCCTGGGTAATGGCTTCGTTCAGGCGCTCTTGCATCATCAGCCGGTTGGGCAGGTTGGTGAGCGAGTCGTGTTGCGAGAGGTGCTGGATGTGGGCTTCGTTGCGCTTGCGCTCGGAGGTGTCCGAGAAAATGCCGATGTAGTTCGTAATCCGGTTGTCGTTGTCGCGCAGCGAGGTGATCGACAGCCATTCGGGGAAGACTTCGCCATTGCGGCGGCGGTTCCAGATTTCACCTTGCCATTTGCCGCGCCTTTCGAGTGATTTCCACATGTCCTGGTAGAAAGCCGGCGCGTGCTGCCCGGAACTGAGCAGCGATGTCGGCTGCGTGCGGATTTCTTCGAGGGTGTAGCCGGTAATGACGGTGAATGCCGGGTTGGCGACGAGGATGCGGGCGCGGGCGTCGGTGATTACCATGCCTTCGGCGGCGCTGGTAAACACGGTGGCGTAGAGTTTGAGGTGGGCCTGGGTACGATGCAATTCGTCGATGCGCTGTTCGAGACTGCGATTGGAGTTTCGCAAAGCCTGGCTGGCGCGGCCGAGGCGGACGAAGATCAGCACCAGGTAAAGGGCGAGTACGAGCGCGGCGACGAAAAGCAATACCCGGTAAATCTGTGTCCGGTTCGCCGAGCGCGTGTAGCCGCTGTTGTAGGCCTGGATGATTTGCATGCTCGCTTGGTCGGTGAGAATCGCGGTGAGTTCGTGCAGCTTGCCGCTGACCGCCTGATTGCGGTCGATCATGATTTTGGCATGCTCAATGGTGTTTCTCACCGCCGCTGCCGCCCGGGGGGGCTGCTTGCCGCTTTCGCGCGCGAGGGCTTCCAGATGCTTTTGGATGGGAACGATCAGGTCTTTGTTGTCCAACACCATGTAGGTCATGACCTCGTCGCTCAGGGCGGTGATTTCGGCACGCAGGCGTGGACTGGCAAGTGTCTGGATGGTTTTTCTGACCGAGGTGGGAAAGTAACGGGTCGAGTTGCGCAATACCGCGCTTTCGCGCACGAAGCTCTCGATGAGCTGGTTTTTGCGCTGCGCCAGGGCGTTGAACTTTTCTATCTGCCCCAACACCCGCCTGGCATCGTCTCTGGACAGGAAGTCCGGGGTGTGGCGCAGCTTTTCGATCAGGTTGTTGATGCCCTCAGTGCCTCTGGATATGCTGTCGTAGTTTCGAGTGAGTTCAAAGCGGATCGCCAGGACATCGCTGTATATATAGGCATTGGCCTGGCGGAGATTGTTCAGTTCGCGCGTATAGGCCAGGTGCGAGGAGGCGGATATTGAATCGGCATTGTGGAAAAGCCATACCAGCGTGACCGTAGCCATTGCCACCATGAGCAGCGCCTGTCCGAGTCCATTGCGGAGCGTCGGCGAAAGTGCTGCGCCGTCACTGGCGTCAGCATCGGCATCCGGGACTGGCGAGGGGTTTGCCGCCGGAGGTGGTGTCGGGGCTGCTCCGTCCGGGCTGTTGTCGGGATTCATGGCTGCAAAGGCTCTCCGCGGTATTCTCCGGTCAGGCTGTTGAGAAAAGCGGCGATGTAGCGGCGATCTTCGTCGGACAGGGCGCGGCCAAGCTGATAGCGGCCCATGATGTCGATTGCCTCATCGAGCGTGTCGATGCTTCCATCATGAAAATAAGGCGCGGTGACCGCGATGTTGCGCAAGCTTGGAACCTTGAAAACGTAACGGTCTTCTTCTCGTTTGGTGATGTTATAGCGGCCCAGGTCGGTTTGGGTGATGTTGCCGCGATCGGCGAAATAATCGCCTATGATGCCAAATCGCTGGAAGAAATTGCCGCCGATGCCAACGCCCTGGTGGCAGCTGATGCACCCGTAATCGGTAAAGCGACGGAAACCTTCCAGGGTTTCATCGTCAATGGCCGCCCTGTCACCGTTGAGGAAGCGATCGAAGGGCGCATTGGGTGTAAGCAGGGACAATTCAAAATGTACCAGGGCGTCCGTAATCGTCCGTTCGCTGATCTCACCGTTGTATTCACGCCGGAAATCCGCGGAATAGGCTGCGTTTTCCTTGATACGGCGGATGACGGTGGCCCAGTTGCTCGCCATTTCGGAAGGATCCAGCAACGGCCCGGCGATCTGCTCGGAGAGGTTGCCGGCGCGTCCATCCCAGAATTGGCGGAAACCGAATGCCGTGTTGAATACCGTCGGCGCATTGGCGGTACCTGCGGCGTCGCCTACGCCGCGCGAGACTTTGCGTCCGTCGTCGCCGCCGTTGGCGAGGATATGGCAACTGGCACAGGAAATCGTGCCGTCGGCTGAAAGATGGGGATCATGGAACAGCTTTTCGCCGAGTTGCACTTTGCCGGAGGGGGGAGAGGACTCTGTGGGGCGGGGAATGGGCAGGATGGCGCCTTGCTGCAATACCTGTGTGCCGAGTGTGTCGGGTATGTCGAGTGCGCTCATCTCGTCGTGGTCAGGAGGCGCGATTTCATCCTTCGGGATAATGAGCGTTACGACGAGCACGACTGCCAACAAAGTAAGAAAGCCATAAAGCAAGAAGTGCAATTGCCCTTTATTCATAGTGCCGCTCGCAAAGATCCATCCTCGAAATGGTTCAGGGCGTCGACAACATCTCCGGCCCCGGAGGGGGGCGCGAAGGCGTATGTCGTTCGGGCAGGTAAGCCGCAATCTGGCAGGCAAGGGATGCCATATAAGGAATACATTGCAAGGCAAGAATCCCGACCCACAGTTGCGTTTCAGCGTCACCAGCGCCGCGCCTCCAGACAAGTGCCATGATTGCTAGAACGAGGGCGACAAGCATGCCCAGTTCTTCACGAATCGGGCCGAAAAATGCAAACGCGCCTTTGGCTTTCCATCCCTTTGGCGTAACGATGAATACGCCTTTTCTCTTGACGAGACCAGTAAATACGCCACGCGCAATGGCATGCGACAACCCGACCGAGAGAATTGACGCACCGAGAATGTCGCGCCATGGGCAGGCCATGATGCGGCGATACAGGATGGGGCCGAGCGCGGCCTTGAAGGCCATGAAACCGAGGACGGGCAAGGCGAGCGCCACCACCGGCAGGCTGAATGCCTTGGGATGGGTGAGGATGCCTATCGTCCATAGCAGGCTGCCGTATGCGAACACCAGTTGCAGGGCATCGCCGAACCAGGCGAACCAGCCCGTGAGGAAGTGATAGCGTTGCGCGAAATCCAGCGTGCTGCGCCCGAGCATTTTCGGCAGATGGGCTTTGAGGATTTGCATGGCGCCGAAAGCCCAGCGGAAACGCTGGCTCTTGATCGCGGCGAAATCCGACGGCGTGAGGCCGCGGCCGAGAACGTGGTCGACGTAGCGGGTGTCGCAGCCTTTCTCGATCAGGCGCAGACCCAGTTCGGTGTCCTCGCAAATGCACCATTCCGACCAGCCGCCGACTTCTTCGAGAGCCTTGCGGCGCACCAGCGTCATGGTGCCGTGCTGGATGAGGGCGTTGCGTTCGTTCCGGTGATGCATGCCGATGCGGAAGAATCCGTCGAATTCCCAGTTGCACATGCGGCGGAAGGCTTGGGTCTCCCAGTCGCGGTGCGCTTGCGGCGCTTGCACCACGGCAACATCTTCCTTGTCGAAATGCGGCACGAGGCTTGCCAGCCATTGCGGATCGACGACGTAATCGGCATCGACCACGCCGACGACTCCGGCTTTCGGGTCAGTGACTTTCAGCCCGTAATTGAGTGCGCCGGCCTTGAAGCCGGGCCAGTTCATCAAGTGGAAAAAACGGAACCTCGGCCCGAGTTCGGCGCAGCGTTTTTCCAGAGGCCGCCACAGGCTTTCGTCGCGGGTGTTGTTGTCGAGAACCAGTACCTCGAAGTTGTCATAATCGAGCGCCGCAAGGCTGTCGAGGGTGGCGATCACCATTTCCGGCGGCTCGTTGTAGCAGGCGAGATGAATGGAAACGAATGGCTGCTCGCCGGCGGGATGCGGCGGCAAAGGCTCGAAGCGGCGCTGCCATCGGCGCTTGAACAGGATTTCGCCGAACTCGAAGCCATGCGAGAGCAATACCGCGACGGTGAGGCAGGTCGCCCCGATGATTATCGCCAGCCCGATGAGTTCGCGCTGCTGGCGCTGCGGCACCAGATAATATTCCACTGGCACATTGAGGCCGATAATCAGGGTCGATACGCAAGCCTGGATCATCGTGGCCAGGAACAGCCTGCCGCCGATACTCCAGCCCGGAAGAAAAAAAGCCGCGAGCAGCATGGGCAGGAAGGCGATGATGGCGGCATTGATCGCCTTGGCGGACCAGTACCGGTCGCGCGCGATGCGACCTGTGAGCGGGTATTTGAGCTTGCGGTCGGCGTCGTACATGCCCCAGTAGGCGCCGGCCCAGCCTTCGCCCCGGTCGGCGTCGATCTTCCACGGCTGATCGATGGCTTCCAGCAAAAAATAATCGAGCATCGGCGTGCGTGGATCGGAAAGAAATTCGCGCACGAAACGAGCTTGGTTGTTGTCCGAGGGCACCGCGTTGCCATTCACCGGCCCCTTGCTCGGCCAGCCGATTTCGCCGATGACGATTTTCTTGTCCGGGAACTGCTCGACCATTTCTTCGTAACGCATGAACACGCGGTCGAGCGCCTCGTCGATACTTATTTTTTCGTGATAGGGAAAGATGTGCACGGTAATGAAGTCGACATGGTCGGCAAGCTCCGGATAGTTTCTCCATATATGCCATTGTTCCGCTGTCGAGACGGGTTTGCGCACCCTGGCGCGCACTTGGTCGAGATAGCCTGTGAGCTGCTTGAAAGCCTCGTCTGCGTTTTGAGCGCGCCACATGACCTCGTTGCCGACGATGACCCGCTCGACGTGGCGCATTTCGTTGGCCGCGCCGATCAGGGCATCGATTTCCTGGCGGTTCCGGTTTTCGTCGTTGTCGATCCAGATGCCCGCCGTCACCTGGAAATCATGCTCGCCAGCCAGGGGCAATTGCGCAGGCAGGTCGGAAATGCCGTAGGTGCGCAAGCTGTCGGTTTTTCCCCTGAGCATCTCGAAGTCGCTTGCCAGTTCGGCAGCGCTCGGATGCGGCCCGGTAAACGGGCTTTGGCCGCGCCGGTAGCCGCTGTAGCTGAAGCCCTTGATGCTGAAAGACGTGCCGTGCGGGGAATCGTTGCTGTATCCATAGGCCTGCCACAGCAAATATTGGGCGCTGGCGACGGCAATGGCGATGGCGACGGCGATAGTCAGGCGGAAAACGAATGTCATGGTTTTCGATGTGGGGTTTTTCATGCTTGCCTGCGGGATTCCATATGCCTTCCCAGACACGGAGATGTCCGGTACGGAAAGTGTGAAAAGTTCCACATTTTATGCCAGGCGGCGACAGAACGGCATAAAATTCGCCGCCGCTTCAGGGCAACAATGCGGAACGAAGCCGGGTACGTTTGGCTTTCAGCATGGCTCCTGTCCCGGTCTAGTAGAATGGTTCTTTCCTCTGACGCATGCCGCAAAGGAACTTGCATGGAACGCTTTTTCAACACCGCCGGCCCCATCATTGCGGAAGACCACTACCACATCGACATGCTCTCCCGCATCGATTGGGAAGAAGTTCGGCAATTGATCGCCGAGAAACGCTACTTCGTCCTGCACGCGCCGCGCCAGACGGGCAAGACCAGCACGCTCCTGGCGATCATGGAAGTCCTGAACCGGGAGGGCCGTTACGCCTGCGCCTACGCCAACATCGAAGCCGCGCAGGCCGCGCGCGGCGATGCGACGCAGGGCATTCCCGCCGCGTGCAGCGCGATTGCGAGTTCCATTGCCCTCTACCTCGATGCGCCGGAAATAGAACGCTGGTACCGCACCGAAGGGCAGGGCATCGAACCCCAGGTGCGTCTGATCCAGTTGCTCGCGCATTGGGCCAGCGCATCGCCCAAACCCACGGTGCTCTTTCTCGACGAAGTCGACGCCCTGGTCGGCGATACGCTGATTTCTCTTTTGCGCCAGATTCGCGCCGGCTACGCCCAGCGTCCGCGGAGCTTTCCGCAAAGCATCGTGCTGTGCGGCGTGCGCGACGTGCGCGACTA
>JAISCE010000010.1 GCA_031265765.1 Azoarcus sp. | reverse complement strand
CTTGCTCGCGTCCGTGGCGGAGTCCGAAATCTGGGAGATGTTGACCGACATCTGTTCCACCGCGGCGGCAATGGCCGATGTGGATTCGTTCTGGATGTTGACGGCGGCCATCACCGTGTTGCCGTTGTCCGACAAGGTTTTCGCATACTCCTCGAACTGCTCGGAGTTGGCGCGAATCCTGGAGATGATGTCGCCGAGGCTGATGCGCATCCGCTCCACCGAGCCTAGTATGCTGTTTTCATATCCCGGACGGACATCGACGCGCCCGTCCAGATTGCCGCTGGCGATGCTGCCGACCGTCCGCGCCACGTCCATCGGCTCGCCGCCCAGTTCGCGGTTGATCTGGCGCGCGACGAACAGGGCCAGCGCGATGCACGAGATCACTGCGATCAGGATAACGATGGTGTTGATGATGTTGGCTTGCGTTTTTTTTACGTGGCTGTCTTCATATTCCGCCTTGGCCACGTCGAGCTGAAGCTGGATGAGTTCCGCGAGTTTGCTCGTCAGGGGGCCAGTGGTGGGATAGAGATCCTTGCGGGTGAATTCAGCCAGCGCATTCGTATCGTTCGTGGCAAGGATTCTCTTGAGCCTGCTCACGGCCTCGGTGGCGGAGATGCGCAGCCGCTCGACTTCATCGACCAGCTTTTTTTCTTCCGGCACCATTTCCGCTTTGAGAAATTCCGCCCAAGTCTTGGCGATCTGGACTTCCGCCCGCTGGAGTTCCCCATGCGCCTCGCTCAGGGTAATGAGGCCGCCGTTGGCTTTCTGCGACAGGTCGACGATACTTTCCCCGTACAGGTCGGAAACCACCTTTATATCGCGCATGGGGACGACCCGGTTTTCATAAATATCGTCCAGGGCCTTCACGGTGCTCTGCAACTGACGGTTTCCCGACAATGCGATGGCTATCATCCCGATCAGCGCCACGGCGGCGACCAGTAATATCTTGTGCATGACTTTCATTGATTTCGACATGTTTTCGCCTTGTTTGCGTGCAATGTCTGCGTCATTAGAACGCCGGGACGGAGACCCATCCTCCGCCTTTTCGGTTGCTACGGCACGAAGGTAGCAGCACGCTTATCCGTCTTACAGGAATTATTCGGCACATCCTGTACGGCAATGCATCCTGCTTACCCGCGTCCGTGCATGTATTCGCACAATGTATGGCGGCGGGAAAATGGCCGGCGGACAAGCGCCCAGGCCGGGGCCGATGCGCCCTGCCGCGGCATTCGCGCGATGATTCCGCGAACTGGACAAAGAATGCGGCGAAAAGCGGCGGCTTCGATATAATCGAGCCTTTCATCTTCACATATTTGCCCCTGGCCGCATTTCATGGACATCTGGATCCTTCTCAAAGCACTCGTGCTCGGCGTCGTCGAGGGGCTGACCGAGTTCCTGCCGATTTCTTCGACAGGCCACCTCATCATCGTCGGCGATCTGCTCGGCTTCGACAACGAGACCAGCAAGGTCTTCGAGATTGTCATCCAGCTTGCCGCCATCCTCGCGGTATGCTGGGCCTACCGCATGAAGCTCGTCGAACTGACGGTCGGCGTGTTGAGCAGGCCGCGCAGCCGCCTTGCCTCGCGTTTCGTCCTCATGCTCATCCTCGGCTTCCTGCCCGCGGCGATACTGGGCGTTCTTCTGCACGACATCATCAAGGACGTGCTTTTCAACCCGCTCGTGGTGGCGGGAGCCTTGATCGTCGGCGGGTTCATCATCCTCATCGTGGAGCGTCCCCGCTACTATCGCCCGCGCCGGGCGGGCATCGACGATATGACCGCGGGCGATGCGATCAAGATCGGCTTCGCCCAGGCCCTGGCGATGATTCCCGGCACGTCGCGCTCGGGGGCGACGATCATCGGCGGGGTGATTTTCGGCCTGTCGCGCACCGCGGCGACCGAATTCTCGTTCTTCCTCGCCATCCCGACCATGCTCGGCGCGACCGTCCTGGATGTCTATAAAAACTGGAATGTGTTCAAGCTCGGCGATCTCCCTGTATTCGCCGTCGGTTGCGTCGCCGCGTTCGTCTCGGCGATGTGGGCGGTGCGCTTCCTGCTGCGCTTCATCGCCAGCCATACTTTTGTCGCTTTCGCCTATTACCGGATCGTCTTCGGGCTGATCGTGTTCGCTACCTGGTATTTCGGCATCGTGAACTGGAAGTTGCCGGCCTGAGCGCGCAGTGATTTTCCCTCTGCACGGGGCATCTCGCCGCCTGCGGGCTTCGTGACGCTTCCTGGCGCGAGCGGCTTCCGGCCTCTCTCCGCGAGGCGCCGCCGCCCGCCGGGCCCGATGCATCGACGATATTTTTTCGCCTTGTGCAAACCGACCCATTGCCCCTGCGCCGAATCCATTACACTGGCGCACTTTTACCGCGACCAGCCACCGATGTTCGTTTTGTTCGAGGAGGACGGGGCTTTCAGGGCCGGAACCGTTCTCGCTGATAATGATAGCTCGCTCCAAGTCGAGAACACCCATGGCAAACGGGTGAAGGTCAAGCGCGCCAGCGTGCTGCTTGAGTTCCGCGAGCCGTCGCCCGCCGATCTGCTCGCCCAGGCCGCCGCCGCCGCGGAGGAACTCGATACCGATTTTTTATGGGAAGTGAGCGGCGAAGACGAATTTGCGTTTTCGGATTTCGCCGCCGATTACTACGGTCATCCGCCCGGCGCGGCGGAAGCCGCCGCCATGCTGTTTTCGCTGCATGCCGCGCCGATGTGGTTTCACCGCAAGGGCAAGGGGCGCTACCGCAAGGCGCCGGAGGACATCCTGCGCGCGGCGAAGGCGGGAATGGAGAAAAAGCGCCGGCAGGCCGAAGCGGTCGAACGGATGCGCGGCGAACTCATGGCGGGACGGCTGCCCGCCGAATTCGACGGCCTGGTGGCGCAACTGCTTTACCGCCCCGACCGTAACCGCATTGAAACCCGGGCGCTGGAGGCGGCCTGCGTCGATACGGGTTTGTCGGCGGCGAGGCTGCTCCTGAAATGCGGCGCGCTGCCGTCGAGTCACGACTTCCACTACCGACGTTTCCTGTTCGAGCAGTTCCCCCAGGGCGCGGACTTCCCGCCCTTCGAGCCGCCCATGCTTCCCGCCGATCTGCCGTGCGCCGAAGTCGCCGCGTTTTCGATCGACGATGCCGCCACCACCGAAATCGACGATGCTTTTTCCGTCACGCCCAAACCCGGAGGCGGTTGGAAGATCGGCATCCACATCGCCGCGCCGGCTCTCGGTTTCGCGCGCGGTTCGACGCTGGACGCCATTGCGCGCAGCAGGCTTTCCACCGTCTACATGCCGGGCAACAAAATCACCATGCTACCCGAGGAGGCCGTCGCCGCTTTTACCCTCGCCACGGGTAACGCGCGTCCCGCCGTGTCGCTCTATCTCGACGTGCGCGCCGATCTCACCATCGTCGGGCACGAAAGCCGCATCGAGCGTGTGCCGGTAGCCGCCAACTTGCGCCATCACGACATCGCGCCGGTGTTCAATGAAGCGACGATCGCCGAAGGCGGCCCCGATTTTCCGTGGAAAAAAGAACTTTCCCTGCTCTGGAACCTCGCCGTCGTGCTCGAAGCCGGACGAGGCAAGCCCTCGGCGCATGCCGGCCAGGTCGATTACAACTTCACTGTCGATTGGGAGCAAAACACCTCCGACGGTCCCGGTCTCATCGCCATTGGCCATCGCCTGCGCGGCTCGCCGATGGACAAACTCGTGGCCGAACTGATGATCTTCGCCAACGCCACTTGGGGGCGACTGCTCGACAAGGCCGGTGTGCCCGGACTCTACCGCGTGCAAGGCGGCGGCAAAGTGCGGATGTCGACCGTCGCCGCGCCGCATGAAGGTCTGGGCGTCGATTGCTATGCCTGGTCGAGTTCGCCGCTGCGCCGCTATGTCGACCTGGTCAACCAGTGGCAGATCGTCGCCGTGCTTGGCGGCGGCGCGCCGGCTTTCGAGCCGAAGTCGACCGAACTGATGTCGGCAATGCGCGACTTTGAACTGACTTACGCCGAATACAACGAATTCCAGCGCCGCATGGAACGCTACTGGTGTATACGCTGGCTGCGACAAAATAATGTACAGACTGCCGAGGCGGTTGTCTTGCGCGACAATCTCGTGCGCCTTGCCGAGATACCCCTCATCTTCAAAGTGCCTTCGCTTCCCCCGCAATTACCGGGAACAACGGTCAAACTGGCAATCGCGGGCAGCGATCTCATCGATGTCGAAGTCGACGCCCGCTACCTTGCCACCCTTGCCGAGCCTGACCCGGAAGCGCGGGAAGAAATGGAATATTGAGCCAAAATACAATGGAGCCGCCCGCTGTCCGTCCGCTTGCGTAGAATTCGCCCATGGCTACAAAGCAACCTCCCCAATCCCAGTCCCTCTCCCCCTTGTCCGGGGCGATGGGTTCTTCCCGGAATCGCCGCCTGCTCGTCAGCGCCGCCATCTCGGTCGTGGCGCACATCGCGGTGATGCTCATCCATTTCAGCATGCCCGAGATGCCGCCCCTGCGCGCGCCCGGACTCGATGTCATCCTTGTCAACGCCCGCCACGACACCGCGCCGAAAGACCCGCAAGCCTTGGCGCAGGCCAACCTCGACGGCGGCGGCAACAGCGACGAAGACGTTCGCGCCGCCTCGCCCTTGCCGCCGCAGGAAACCACGCGCGACGGCAACGACTTGCTCGACGCGCAGCGGCGGCAATCCACGCCGCGACAACAGGAGCATCAGCGCGTTCTCACCCAGGAAGCCAGTCCCGTCGCCGTCGCCCAGGTGAAATCCGAACCGGACGAGACTTCCGCGCCCCGACCCGCGAGCGGCGCTGAGGAGGCAGATGCCATTGCCATGGCACGCCAGCTTGAAGGCGAAATTGCCGCAAAAACACAGGCTTACAACAAGCGCCCGCGCAAGAGGCAATTTGGCGCGCGCACCGCGGAATACCGTTTTGCCCAATACATCGAAGCCTGGCGGCGCAAAGCGGAAAGAATCGGCGAACTGAACTACCCCGCGGCGGCGCGCGGCAAACTCTACGGAAACCTGCTGATGACGGTCGCCATCCGGAAAGACGGCACCATCGACAACATCGTCATCAACCGCCGCTCGCAATACGAAGTGCTCAACGAAGCGGCGGTGCGGATCGTCCGCTTGGGCGAGCCTTACGCGCCGTTTCCGCCCAACATCGCCAGCGATACCGACATCATCGAGATCAGCCGCACCTGGTCGTTTACCAATGACAAGCTCACCACGAACCAGCCTCGTGACTAGGGCGGACAGACGATCCCCGCAAGTTTCCATGGACCGTTATGCCGTCATCGGTCATCCGATCGAACACAGCAAATCGCCGATCATCCACACGGCTTTTGCGCGCCAGACACGGCAAGACCTGAGCTATCAGGCTCTCCTCGCTCCGCTCGACGGTTTCCCCGACACTGTGCGGAAGTTCCGCGCGGGCGGCGGTCGCGGCGTCAATGTCACGGTACCATTCAAGCTCGAAGCCTGCGCGCTGGCAACGCGCCTTACCACGCGCGCCCAGGCCGCCGGCGCGGTCAACACCCTGACCTTCAACGGCGACATCATCGTTGGCGACAATACCGATGGCGCCGGGCTGGTGCGCGATCTCATCCTCAACCTTTCCTGCCCGCTTGCCGGGCGGCGCGTGCTGCTGCTGGGGGCCGGCGGCGCGGCGCGGGGCGTCGTCCTCCCCTTGCTTCAAGTCAAACCCACCGTGCTGACCATCGCCAACCGCACCGTATCGCGGGCACACGAACTGCGCGCGGCCTTCGCCAGCCATGCCGGTCGGTCCGCCTTCACGGCGGGCGGCTTCGAGGATCTCGAAGGATGGGGATTCGATGTCGTTATCAACGCCACTTCCGCCAGCCTGGAAAACGAAGTGCCGCCTTTGCCCGAGTGCATCTTCGCGCCCGGCGCCTTTGCCTATGACATGATGTACGGCGCGGGCGACACCCCCTTCCTGGCGGTAGCGCGGGCGCTGGGCGTCACCCGGCTTGCCGACGGCCTCGGCATGCTGGTCGAACAAGCGGCGGAAAGCTTCGCCCTGTGGCGCGGCGTGCGCCCGAACAGCGCCTCCGTGCTCTCCAGGCTGCGCCGCAAACTGGCCGTTCCCGCTTGAAAAAGCGCCTTTTGCGCTGGTTTCGGCGCGGTCTGTGGTTGTTGCTGGCGCTTGTGCTCGGCGTGCAATCATGGTTTTTTGCCCATATCCTCTGGTGGCGCAGCGCCGACCCCGGCAATACCCGCTTCATGCGTCTGGCCCTGGCCGAATTGCGGTTGAAAAAACCGGATGCGAAACTGGCCCACACCTGGGTCGCCTACGAACGGATATCCATCCATCTCAAGCGCGCCGTGATTGCCGCCGAAGACAGTCATTTCCTGGAACACGACGGTTTCGACTGGGATGGCATCCAGTATGCGCTGGAAAAAAACCTCGCTCGCGGTCGCGCCCGCGCGGGAGGCTCGACGATCACGCAACAATTGGCGAAGAATCTGTTCCTGTCGCCGAACCGCAGCTATTTGCGCAAAACCCAGGAGGCGCTCATCACCCTGATGATCGAGGCGCTGTGGAGCAAGCGCCGCATCCTCGAGGTCTATCTCAACGTTGCGCAATGGGGCGAAAGCGTCTTTGGCGCGGAAGCGGCGGCCCGGCGCTACTACGGCGCCTCCGCCGCCCGCCTCGGCCCGGCGGCAAGCGCCCGGCTTGCCGTCATGCTGCCCAGTCCGCGCCGTTACGAACACTACTTCGGCCCGGTGCAAAAAGCGCGCGTCCAGCGCGTTCTTTTGTACATGAAAGACGCACATCCGCCCTGATTCGCGGGGCGGATGTCTCCCGCCTGCGTTTGCCGGGCGAATGAAACGAACGTCCTTTGCAAGAATTTGACGACGCGCCGAACTCCCGGTAGAGTGCGCGTTTCTCGGGGTGTAGCGCAGTCCGGTAGCGCGCTTGCTTTGGGAGCAAGATGTCGGGGGTTCGAATCCCTCCACCCCGACCAGCTCACTCCGGGCTGCCCGCAAGAACGGCTGTCCGTAGCTCAATTGGATAGAGCACCGGCCTTCTAAGCCGGGGGTTGCAGGTTCGATCCCTGCCGGGCAGGCCAGATGGTTTTGCGCGCCTCGCGTTGGCGGGGCCGTTCAGTGGCGGCATTAGCTCAGTTGGTAGAGCACTGGATTGTGGCTCCAGTTGTCACCGGTTCGATCCCGGTATGTCGCCCCAAAAAATAATGCGATAGCGTACGAAAGCCCGGAAACCTTGCGGTTTCCAGGCTTTCGTTCCGGGTTTATCTGGCTGGGTACAAAACGGGATTTAATTATTCATCATTGATCTCCCGCGCCGCGAAACTCTTGAACCACATGGGTAACGGGGGTATATTCGCCCCTCCCGTTCGGGTGATTCCGGGAGCCGGGCCTGCTTGCCGGGGCCGGCTTTTCGTTCGCCCGGCTTTTTTGTGCCCGCGCGACGCGCGGGGTGATGGCAAACGGCGGCGGCTGTCCGGACTGTACCGGCAGGTGATCCGGTGAGTTGTTTCGAGGACGAGCAAGATGGATTTTCCCCAGAAGCAGGGACTATATGACCCGATGAACGAACGTGACGCCTGTGGCGTGGGCTTCATCGCCCACATCAAGGGCAGGAAGTCCCACGACATCGTTCGGCAAGGTCTGGAGATTCTGGAAAATCTCGACCATCGCGGCGCGGTTGGAGCCGATCCCCTGCAAGGCGACGGCGCGGGAATCCTGATCCAGATTCCGGATGCGCTCTACCGCGAGGATATGGCGCATCGAGGCGTAACGCTGCCGCCGCCGGGCGAATATGGCGTCGCCATGGTATTCCTGCCGCAAGAGGCTGCTACCCGCCTAGCCTGCGAGGAAGAACTCGAACGCGCCGCCCGCGCCGAAGGCCAAGTCGTCCTGGGCTGGCGCGATGTGCCGGTCGATCGCGACATGCCCATGTCACCGGCGGTGAAAGCCACCGAACCCGTCATCCGCCAGCTTTTCGTCGGGCGCGGCCCGGACGTGATGGTCACCGAGGCGCTCGAACGCAAGCTCTACGTGGCTCGCCGCCGCGCCGCCAACGCTATCGGCGCGCTCAAGCTCAAGCACGGGCGGACGTATTACGCGGCATCCTTTTCGGCGCGCACTGTCGACTACAAGGGTCTGCTGCTGGCCCCGCAAGTGGGCGTCTATTACCGCGACCTTGCCGATCCGCGCGCGGTTTCGGCGCTGGCGCTCGTGCACCAGCGTTTTTCGACCAATACCTTCCCGAGATGGAATCTCGCGCAGCCATTCCGCTACATCGCCCACAACGGCGAAATCAATACCGTGCGCGGCAATTACAACTGGATGCGCGCGCGCGAAAAAGGCGTCTCCTCGCCCCTACTCGGCAACGATCTCGCCAAGATATGGCCGCTGATCTATCCCGGCCAGTCCGACTCCGCCTCTTTCGACAATGCCCTTGAACTCCTGGTGATGAGCGGTTACTCGATGGCGCACGCGGTGATGATGATGATCCCGGAAGCCTGGGAATCGCATGCCCAGATGGACGAGCGCCGCCGCGCCTTCTACGAATACCACGCCGCGATGATGGAGCCGTGGGACGGCCCCGCCGCCGTGGCCTTCACCGATGGCCGCCAGATCGGCGCGACGCTCGACCGCAACGGGTTGCGCCCGGCGCGCTACCTCGTCACCGACGACGACCTCGTGGTGATGGCTTCCGAATCGGGCGTGCTGCCGATCCCCGAAAACCGGATCGCACGGAAATGGCGTCTGCAACCGGGCAAGATGTTCCTGATCGATCTCGACCAGGGCCGCATCATCGACGATAAGGAAATCAAGGATTCCCTTGCGCGCGCGCGTCCCTACGCCGACTGGCTCTCGAAGATCAACATCGAACTCGACGGACTCGATGCGCCCGCGCCCGCGCCCGCCGTCCATGCCGCCAGCCTTCTCGACCGCCAGCAGGCGTTCGGCTTCACGCAGGAAGACCTCAAGTTCATCCTCGAACCGATGGGCCGCAGCGGCGAGGAAAGCACCGGTTCGATGGGCAACGACTCGCCGCTGGCGGTGCTCTCGAACAAGGAAAAACCGCTCTTCAACTATTTCCGCCAGCTTTTCGCGCAGGTCACCAATCCGCCGATCGACCCGATCCGCGAGCAATTGGTGATGTCGCTCGTCTCCTTCATCGGACCCAAGCCCAATCTGCTCGAAATCAACGAAATCAATCCCCCTTTCCGCCTCGAAGTCACGCAGCCCGTGCTCGATTTCGGCGACATGGCGAAGATTCGCAATATCGCCCGCTATACGCACGAGAAATTCCGCTCGGCGGAACTGGACATCTGCTATCCGGCGGACTGGGGCAGGGAAGGCGTCGAAGCGCGCCTGGCCTCGCTCTGCGCCGAGGCCGAAAGCGCCGTGCTGCAAGGGAACAATATCCTGATCGTCTCCGACCGCAAGGTCAGCGCCGGGGCGGTGGCGATTCCCGCCCTGCTGGCCTTGTCGGCGATCCACCAGCACCTCGTCGCACAGGGGCTGCGCACACGGGCCGGACTGGTGGTCGAAACCGGCAGCGTGCGCGAGACGCACCATTTCGCGGTGCTCGCCGGTTTCGGCGCGGAAGCGGTGCATCCCTACGTCACGCTCGAAACCCTGCAACAGATCGCGGGCAGTCCCGAAAAAAGCGAGGAATACATCCACAACTTCGTCAAGGCAGTGGGCAAAGGTTTGCGCAAGGTGATGTCCAAGATGGGCATCTCCACTTATATGTCCTATACCGGCGCGCAGATATTCGAGGCCGTCGGCTTGCAACAGGCTTTCGTCGACCGCTACTTCAACGGCACATCCAGCCAAGTGGAAGGCATCGGGCTTTTCGAGGTCATGGAAGAAGCGATCCGCCTGCACCGCAAGGCGTTCGGCGCCGATCCCGTGCTCGCCGACATGCTCGACCCCGGCGGCGAATACGCTTTCCGCATCCGGGGCGATGAACACATGTGGACGCCGGACGCCATCGCCAAGCTCCAGCACGCGACCCGCGCGGGCAAGTTCGAGAGCTACAGGGAATACGCCAAAATCATCAACGACCAGGGCCGCCGCCACATGACCCTTCGTGGCCTGTTCGAGTTGAAGCCCGCCGGTGCGCCGGTTTCGCTCGACGAAGTGGAACCCGCGCGCGAAATCGTCAAACGTTTTGCCACCGGCGCCATGTCGCTCGGCTCCATCTCGACGGAAGCCCACACTACCCTGGCGCTGGCCATGAACCGCATCGGCGGTCGCTCCAACACTGGCGAAGGCGGCGAGGACCCGCGCCGCTTCAAGCCGGTCGCGCATGCCATGAAGCTGTCGCAACTGATCGGTGAATCGCGCGTCGAGCGCGACATCGAACTGGCCGCGGGCGATTCCCTGCGCTCCTCGATCAAGCAAGTGGCCTCGGGCCGCTTCGGCGTCACCGCCGAATACCTGGCCAACGCCGACCAGATCCAGATCAAGATGGCCCAGGGCGCCAAGCCCGGCGAGGGCGGGCAACTGCCGGGGCACAAGGTCTCCGAATATATCGGCTTCCTGCGCCACTCGGTGCCGGGCGTGGTGCTGATCTCGCCGCCGCCGCACCACGACATCTATTCTATCGAAGACCTGGCGCAACTCATCCACGATCTGAAAAACGTCAATTCGCAGGCGAACATTTCGGTCAAACTCGTCTCCGAGGTCGGCGTCGGCACCGTCGCCGCCGGCGTGGCGAAAGCCAAGGCCGATCACATCGTGATCTCCGGCCACGATGGCGGCACGGGCGCTTCGCCCCTGTCGTCGATCAAATACGCCGGTTCACCCTGGGAACTGGGCCTTGCCGAAACACAGCAAACCCTGGTCATCAACCGCCTGCGCGGTCGGGTGCGGCTCCAGGTCGACGGCCAGATGAAAACCGGTCGCGATGTCGTGATCGGCGCGCTGCTCGGGGCCGATGAATTCGGTTTTTCCACCGCGCCGCTGGTCGTCGAGGGTTGCGTGATGATGCGCAAATGCCACCTCAACACCTGTCCGGTCGGCGTCGCCACGCAAGACCCCGTACTGCGCCGCCGCTTCTCCGGACAGCCCGAGCACGTCGTCAACTACTTTTTCTTCGTCGCCGAGGAAGTGCGCGAACTCATGGCCCAACTCGGCATCCGCAGATTCGACGATCTCATCGGGCGGGCGGATCTCATCGACATGAAAAAAGGCATCGCGCACTGGAAGGCGCGCGGCCTCGATTATGCCCGTATCTTCTACCGGCCCGACGCGCCGTCCAGCGTGGCGCGGCTGCA
The DNA here is from genome assembly GCA_031265765.1 of Azoarcus sp. Lineage (GTDB taxonomy): Bacteria > Pseudomonadota > Gammaproteobacteria > Burkholderiales > Rhodocyclaceae > WRNU01. Next base: position 3,460 of record JAISCE010000010.1, on the reverse strand, counting down.
TCGCGAAACCCAAGAGCATGGCCTGGCCAGGGCGCTCGACAACGAACTCCTCGAACGCGCCGCGCCCGCGCTGGAGCGCGGCGGAAAAGTCGAGATCGACCTGCCGGTGAAAAACACCAACCGTACCGTTGGGGCCATGCTCTCCGGCGCGGTCGCCGCCCGGCATGGACGCGCCGGGCTGCCCGAGGACAGCATCCGCATCCGCCTTACCGGCACGGCGGGGCAATCGTTCGCAGCCTTCCTCGCGCGCGGCATCACCCTCGAACTCATCGGCGAAGGCAACGACTATGTCGGCAAGGGGCTGTCGGGCGGGCGCGTCATCGTGCGGGCGCACGCCGACTTCCGGGGCGCGACCGGCAACAACATCATCATCGGCAACACGGTGCTCTACGGCGCAACCGAAGGCGAAGCGTATTTCGCGGGCGTCGCGGGCGAGCGTTTCGCGGTGCGCAACTCCGGCGCAACGGCAGTGGTCGAAGGCGTCGGCGACCACGGCTGCGAATACATGACCGGCGGCACCGTCGTCGTGCTTGGCCAGACCGGGCGCAACTTCGCGGCGGGCATGTCGGGCGGCGTCGCCTATGTACTCGACGCCACCGGCGACTTCAAGGGGCTGTGCAACCTGTCGCAAGTCACTCTCGAACCCCTGCCTGCTCCCGACGGCACAGTGGCCGCCGCCGACGAGTTCGCCGCCGCCGGACGCGCCGACATCGACCACCTGTCGATGCGGGACGAAGTCATCCTCAAAGGGCTGATCGGACGCCATGTGCGCTTCACGGGCAGCGAACGCGCCCGCCACATCCTCGAAAACTGGGAAGGCTGGCGGGGCCGTTTCGTCAAGATCATGCCTAACGAGTATCGACGCGCGCTCGGCGAAATCGTCGCGCAACGCCAGCAGCAACGGGAGGTTGCATAAAAATGGGCAAGCCCACTGGATTTCTCGAATTTCCGCGCCAAGTACAGGAATACCTGCCCGTTGCCGAGCGCATCGGCAACTACAAGGAGTTCGTACTGAAGCTGGCCGACGACAAGGCGCAGATACAGGGCGCGCGCTGCATGGATTGCGGCATCCCGTTCTGCAACAACGCCTGTCCGGTCAACAACATCATTCCCGACTGGAACGACCTCATTTTTCGCGGGCAATGGCAGCGCGCGATCGCCGTGCTGCATTCCACCAACAACTTCCCCGAGTTCACGGGCCGCGTGTGTCCCTCGCCTTGCGAAGCCGCCTGCACCCTGGGCTACAACGCCGAAGCTGTCGGCATCAAATCCATCGAGCAGGCCATCATCGACAAAGCCTGGAGCGAAGGCTGGGTGCATCCCCAACCGGCGGCAGCGAAAACCGGCAGAAAAGTGGCCGTGGTCGGCGGCGGCCCGGCGGGTCTGGCGGCGGCGCAACAGCTTGCGCGAGCCGGTCACGACGTCACCGTATTCGAGAAGAACAATCGCGTCGGCGGCCTTTTGCGTTACGGCATCCCGGACTTCAAGCTCGACAAAAGCATCATCGACCGCCGCGTGGCGCAGATGGAAGCCGAAGGAGTGGCGTTCCGCACCGGCGTGCTCGTCGGCGCGGAAGCACTACCGGCAGGCATCTCCAACGATGCAAAGGAAACTCTCGCCGCCGATAGCCTGCTTGCCGGATTCGATGCCATCGTCCTTGCCGGCGGCTCGGAGACGCCGCGCGACCTACCCGTGCCCGGGCGTGAACTTGCCGGCGTGCACTACGCGCTCGAATTCCTCATTCCGCAGAACCGCCAGGTCGCGGGCGATGCGCCCAACCCGATTTCGGCGGCGGGCTGCGATGTGGTCGTCATCGGTGGCGGCGACACCGGCTCCGATTGCGTCGGTACCAGCTATCGCCACGGCGCGAAAACGGTCACGCAATTTGAATTGATGCCGCGCCCGCCCGAACAGGAAAACAAGGCGCTCACCTGGCCGTACTGGCCGAACAAACTGCGCACATCGTCTTCGCACCTCGAAGGCGAGACGCGGCGCGAATATTCGATCGCCACCAAGGCATTCATCGGCAAGGATGGCAAGCTCACCGGCGTGAAGACCGTGCGGCTGGAATGGAACGGCAACCGCATGAGCGAAATCCCCGGCACGGAAGAAATCTTTCCCGCCGAGCGAGTGTTTCTGGCGATGGGGTTCACCAATCCCGTGGCGGGCGTGCTCGACGCCTTCGGCGTATCGAAAGATGCACGCGGCAATGCCAAGGCCACGATCGATGTCATGGGCGGCTATGCGACCAGCGCCGCCAAAGTTTTCGTTGCCGGAGACATGCGCCGGGGCCAATCGCTGGTCGTGTGGGCCATCCGCGAGGGGCGGCAATGCGCAAGAGCGGTGGATGAGTTTTTGATGGGGGCGAGCGTGCTGCCGAGATGACTTCGGGGGAGCCATCTGGCAGATTCATGGCGCGTCACGAAAACGGAAAGGTGGCCGAGTGGTTTAAGGCAGTGCTCTTGAAAAGCACCGAGGGGCAACTCTCCGTGGGTTCGAATCCCACCCTTTCCGCCACTTCTGACCGGGGACAGCCATAGATGGCGTGACCTGAACCTGCCTCAATACGTCATCCCCACATTGAAATACACGGGCCGTTCGCCCTTGACCTCCGCCGCGCGCTGGCCTCCGGCCTCCGATCCGGCGAAGAGATAATTCTTGCGACCCAAGGCCACCGTCCTGAGCGCACGCTCGGCGGCACTGTTGTCGATCTCGATGGCGTCATCGCCCACGTAGCGCGCCAGCGCCTGCCAACGCACGAGCGCGTAGCGGATCGCCTCGGCCAGCTTCGATTTCTGTGAGAGCGTCTTGATCGTGTCGTCGAGCCAACTGCGCATCGCCTCGATGAGCGGCCCGGCGCGAGCTTGCCGTTCGGCGCCTCGAAGCTGTGGCGCTTTGCCCTTGATGACCTCTTCGATGGCATAGAGCGCGCCGATGCGGCGCAGCGCCTCTTGGGCCACGGGCGAGGCTTGCGCTTGCGCGATGTCGTAGAACTTGCGCCGCACGTGCGCCCAGCTGTCAACGCCAACTGAAATATGACCCAATTTACCTTTTGCGCGCCGGAGTAATTCTGACCCGCCGCCATGACATTTGAGTCGTCCGCGCCGTGCGTAGCCCGAAGCGGACGACTCAACTGCGCCAAACATCTACACTGTTGCCGCTTGTACGCCTGTTGGCTCGCGCCCGGCGCGACGCTTGTCCTTGAGACGGTAGCTCTCCCCGGTAATCTGCACGATGTGCGCATGGTGCAGCAGTCGATCGAGCATGGCCGCCACCAGCGTCTGATCCTCGGCGAAGGTGACTGTGTTACGTGAATGCCCCAACTGTCGTGCAATCTCGCGTATCCCCGCACCTCGTTTCGCCAGTACACTCAGTTCCACTGATTGCTCCTGTGTCAACATGATGTGCAGCCCAAAAACTGCCATCTTCCATCAACTGGGTCAGTTTTATTCCGGCAACC
>JAISCE010000044.1 GCA_031265765.1 Azoarcus sp. | reverse complement strand
GCAAGAGATTCCCCCTCACATTCATAGTGTCTCTCCAGCGGAGCATGATCGCTTGTGCGATATAATCCCACCCCCATATTCCTGTTTCCAGCGATAAATGTATTGCCATCTTCCGAAAGTGCCAAAAAACCAACACCGCCTGAAAACAAGTCCGCTGCCCCCACTATTTCCAACGCAGGTATTGGCCCGCTTTCGGCCTCAGCAGCGGGAGGAGTACTCGGACATCCTGTCAGCAGCACGGACAGCAGGCACGGGAATGGCGTCAGGAAACGGTACATGATTTCTCTCCTCACGTTCATTTCACCTTGGCGGCGACATAGCCGAAATAACCGGTCAGGAACTCTTTCACGGTCAAGCCGGCAGGACGAATTGGCTGGATTTTGCCCCAGAAATAAACCATGAAATTCAGTTCCCCTTTTTCCAGTTCTACTCTTTCCGTGTTCCGGAATCATTCTCGGTTTTCTGTTGCGCAGTCTGTTTGGGAATCTCGAAAACCGTAATACCACCACGTTTTATAAATAATTTATTGCTATTGGGCTGAAACAAAAGTTTATACCCAGTCATACCCGCCCAGCCCACATCAAGGAATTTGTGTTGTCCGGCAAGGCTGCCTATGGCGACATCCCAGACACGGAGAAAGCCTTTGTAATCGTAAGCGGCCAGCAAACCATCGTCCGACAAGGCCAACGTGTTCACTGGGCTGGGCGTGCTGACTTCCAGTTCGAGTTTGAACGGTTCGACGCGATAGACACGCACATTGTTGTCAACGCCAATGGCAAACGATTTGCCATCGCGGGAAAGCGCCAATACTTCAGGATACTCATGATAACTTCCGAAAATCCCGTACAGACGCTCGCTACAATGCCCGATTTCCTTTCTTTCTGGCCAGTTCCAGAGCGTACACTTGTAATTCGTCATGGAGAAACCAATCGCGTGGCGATTATCCGGCGTGACAATGATCGTCCCCCCCAGGCGAGCTGCTTCTTTCCAGGATTCCATCGTGTCGTTGAGCGGATCGAAGATCACGGTTTCCCTGTCCGGATACGTGATGATCCGGTTATCGGGCGTCAATGTGGGAAACGTGGACCATTTCGGTTCAAAAACCGTTGCCTTGGTAGGGTAGCGTCTCCCTGTACGCCAATCGATCAACTCGTTATTGTAGGCAATGTAATTCCTGTTGGCGGACGCAATGGCTCTGCCGGGAATTTCGTTCACTGTCGATACGCTGATTTCCTGCGGCGTATGGATCGTCCGGACGTGTACGCGAATATCGTTTTCTTTCGGGAGTCTTTCAGTGAAATACCAAGTGTTCGCGTCGATGTAGCCTAAATCATATATATCTGCTTCCTTATTACAAGAATAAGCGCCATATGGTGTTGCAAAAGATTCTCCCTCACATTCATAGTGTCTCTCCAACGGAGCGTGATCGCTTGCGCGGTACAGTCCCACACTGTATTTGCTCCCGGCGACAAATGTATTGCCGTCTTCCGAAAGCGCAAAAAATCTGACGACGGTTGAAAACAAGTCCGCTGAACCCACTATTTCCAGCGCAGGTATCGGCCCGCTTTCGGCCTCGGCGGCGGGAGGGGCGCTTGGACATCCTGTCAGCAGCACGGTCAGCAGGCACGGGAATGGCGTCAGGAAACGGCACATGGTTTCTCTCCTCACGTTCATTTCACCTTGGCAGCGACATAGCCGAAATAACCGGTCAGGAACTCTTCCACGCTCAAGCCGGCAGGACGACGAATCGGCTGGATGTCGCCCCAAGTATAAACCCTGAAATCCAGTGTCCCTTTTTCCAGTTCCGCCCTTCTCGATGCCATGGGGTCGTTGTTGGCGACACAGGCCGGACTATCTGGCAGGCAGGAAATACGCTCCCTTATTTCGTGCTGGTAGGGCGTTTCCACTTTTTTCGAGATGGTCGTGGCGCTTCCGCTCGGATTCAGCATTTTCATGCCGGGCGTGGTGATCCTGATGACCGTGCCGTCGTTGCCGTTGCTTCCGCCGCCGGTTCCCGCGCCGTCGCCCAGCACGACCCAGTGCGTCGGAACGTTGCCCGCCCTGCCATTCGCTTGGGTGATCGCGGCGTCGATGAGCAGGCAAACGTAGCTCAGGGGAAGGGGATTGATGCCCAATAGATGGCGAAGCGGGTCGTTGATGCCCGTGCGAGTGAGGGCGGTGTTGTTGCGCACTTCGCTGAACCAGCCGGTTTCCTTGAACCAGCCCGCCAGGGCGATGGGAAAGGTCATCCCGCCAGCATCCGAACGGGCGCTGTCCATGGAACTGAACAGGCCGGTACTGTCGCGCAGACTCGCCAGCGTGACCCAGTCGGCGGGCGCGACCGGCAGCCCTTTCTTGCCCACGGGCTTTTCGACATCGCGGCACGCCTGCCCCGGCGCGACTTTCAGGCCGCCGAGACGAGCTTCGCCCGTGAGCGCCAGATCGAGCGCATAGTCGGCAAACTCGTCGGGTTTCTCGCGGGCGACGCAGTACATGAACGACGCCGGGCCGCACAGGGAGGAATCGCCCTGGTGAATGCGTTTGGGAGTGTTGCGCCTTTTTTCCACATCCTTGACAAATTCTTCCCTGACCCGCTTGATGTCGTTAAGGTCCACCGCATCTATGCACTTGAACGCCAGTTTCCTGTTGACATCCAGAACCTCCTTTTTCTTGCTCTCGAACGCCGATGGCATGTCTTTTTCCCCTTGTGTAAGCGGCTCCCGTCCCGCACGGGGCCGTCAGGCCGAACGATTGAAATTCCCGGCGAGACTGTACCTGCCCATACAACCATCGTCAATGCATTGACAGCCCCAGCGTAGCGGCATACAGTCCGCGCATTCCGCCGCAACGACAATGGTTTTCGCGCCGGCATCTCATGGCGGCAGTAATTACCCCCTGTTTCTCAACGCTCTCAAAGGAGAAAGCAACATGTCGGAAATATACGTCAAGATCGAAGGCATCGACGGCGAATCCAAGGATGAAAAACATAAGGGCTGGATCGACGCAATCAGCCTCGGCTATGGCGTTTCGCAGTCTTCCTCGATGTTTTCCGGCGGCGGCGGCGGCGTGGGCAAGGCGGATTTCGGCGGAGTCGTCTTTTCGCATCATCTCGACCGGGCGTCGCCGAATCTTTTCAAATATTGCGCCGCTGGAAAGCATATTCCGAAAGTGGAAATATCGGCCTGCAAATCGGGCGGCGGACAAAAGGAATTCGCGCATATCACGTTGACCGACGTCATCGTGACCGGCGTGGGGCCGAATGGCAATGCCGGTTCCATATGGGTGGAAACGGTCAGCCTGGCTTATTCAAAAATCATGATCGAGGTTCACGAGCAGAAAGCGGACGGCGCCATGCTCGCCGGGGTTTCGGGCGGATGGAATGTCAAGGAGAACAAGGCCGCCTGACGACCCACAGCGGAACCCTTGCATGCGAGGGTTCCGCTTTTCACACTTCCCATGGGATAAATCATGAAACGGCGAATCGTATTCTTCTCTATCGCCGCAGCATGAATCATCATGGCGGGATGTACGTGACCTGCCCTCATTCGGCGTACTACTGATAATCAGAGTCCGGGGTTGAGATTACAGCGCATCGGATGCGCGATTATGCCATTTGCACCTACAATAATGTCGAAAATTTTTACAATCGATATAGACTGTGTATTTCAATGTGGGAATGACGTATTGAGGGGGCGGCAGCCGGCCGGCGCGCGCCTGCATCGGGTATATGGGCCGGGCCGATATTGCGACCGGATCGTTCAAAGCAGGCGGAAGGCGAGTATCGCCACCAATGTCGGCAGCGCGGCGGCGGCGAACAGTCCGAGGGGATGCACCGCGCCGTCCTTGAAATGGCCTCGCAGGATGGCCATGCCTGCCGGGTTGGGCGCGTTGGCGATGACGGTGAGGCCGCCGCCCGTGACCGCGCCGGTTACCAGCGCGTATTTGAATTCGTCCGAAAGTCCTTCCACCAGCGAGCCAAGATAGGTGAGGGCGGCGTTGTCGGTGACTGCCGTCAATGCCGTGGCGCTGTAATACACGGTGGTGGTGTCCATGCGCGACAGCAGGGGTTGCAACCACCAGGATTGCTGGCCGCCAAGTGTCACCAGTCCGGCCAGGAAGCAACTGACCATCAGCCCTTCGCGCAGGATCAGCCGTTCCTGGAAGCGGGGATAGGCGCGGGCGAAAGCCATGAATATCAGCAGGATGCCGAGAAAGACGTGGGGGTGATGGGCAAAGAGTACGATCAGGAACAGGAGCAGCAGATGCAGACCGACGACCGGCCAGGGCATGCCGCCGCCGTCGCGCTCGCGCTGGCCGGAAAGATCGAAACGGTTCAGTTCCTTGCGGAAGATCAGGGTGATGGCCGTCGCGTTGACAAGTACGGCCAGGGCGCTGCGCCAGCCGATGTGAGAGAGCATGAAAAGGCTGTCCCATTGCCAGACCTTCGCCACCATCAGCACCGGAGGAGCCGCGAAGTTGGTGAGCGTGCCGCCGATGGAGACGTTCACGAACAATACGCCAAGGGTGCCGTACATCAGGCGCGGGGACATGTCCTTGCGGTAATAGGCGTCTTTCAGGATCAGCGCGGCCAGCGCCATGGCGGCCGGTTCGGTGATGAAGGAAGACAGGAGCGGCACCAGGGCCAGGATGGTGAAGTAGAAGGCGATCGGCTGCGCAATCGGCAGCAGGCGCGACGCTTGCCGCACGGTGGCGGAAGCGAAGATGATGACCGGCTTGCTTGCCGCCACGATCATGATTGCCAGCACGAACAGCGGTTCGGTGTAGTCGCGGCTTTCCAGGTAGGCCGCGACGGCCAGGGACGCGCCGCTTTCCGTTCCGATGGCGGCGATGGCTATGGAAAGAAGCAGGATGCCGGCCCAGAAGCCGAAAACGAACTCCACTTCGGCGAACAATTCCCACAGTCCCGCGTGCGCGGGGTGTTTTTCCGCCTGCCGCGCGAAGAAACCGACGGAAAAGGTATGCAGGATGGCAACCGCGAACAGGATGGCGCCGGTTACCTGGATGGTCGTTGGGGTCATGGCCGGGGTGCCTTGTCGTGGAGAGGAAAGTCCAGGGATCGGCGGAAGCCGCCCTGCCGCTACCGCTTTGCCCAAGTGGGAAGCCGTGATTATACGGTTGGGCCGCCCGCCGGGAACCTGTTAAAATGCCAAACCTTTCGCAACATGCAGGAATAATTCCATGGCAATCGAACGAACCCTTTCCATCATCAAGCCCGATGCTGTCGCCAAGAATGTGATCGGTAAAATCTACCAGCGGTTCGAGGATGCCGGTCTCAAGATCGTTGCCGCCCGCATGGCGCATCTGTCCGCGCGGGAGGCCGGCGAGTTTTACGCCGTGCACCGCGAGCGTCCGTTTTTCAAGGATCTGGTGGCGTTCATGACTTCCGGCCCGGTGGTGGTGCAGGTGCTCGAAGGCGAAAACGCCATCGCCAGGAACCGCGAGTTGATGGGGGCCACCGATCCGAAGAAAGCCGCCCCCGGCACCATACGCGCCGATTTTGCCGGGTCGATAGACGCCAATGCGGTGCATGGTTCCGATGCGCCCGGGACGGCGGCGGCGGAAGTGGCTTTCTTTTTCCCCGGCATCGATATTCATAGCCGCTGATCCGGTACGGCCTGCGCGCGGTTTGCTGTTTTTGCCATGCCAAATCTGCTCGATTACGACCTTGCCGGGCTTGCCGCCTGGTTTGCCGAACTGGGCGAGAAGCCTTTTCGCGCACGCCAGGTGATGCGCTGGATACACCGCGAGGGCTGCGATGATTTCGGGGCGATGACCGATGTTGCCAAGTCCTTGCGGGCGAAGCTCGATGCGCTGGCGGAGATTCGCCCGCCCGCGCCGCTGCGGGATGCCGTGTCCGGCGACGGGACGCGCAAGTGGCTGCTCGACGTTGGGGGCGGCAATGCGGTGGAAGCGGTTTTCATCCCGGAGGCCGGGCGCGGCACGCTGTGTGTATCGTCGCAGGCCGGGTGTGCGCTCGATTGTGTTTTTTGCGCAACGGGCAAGCAGGGATTCAACCGTAACCTCGAAGCGGGCGAGATCGTCGGCCAGTTGTGGCTGGCCAATAAACTGCTCGGCGCGGCCGGCGGCGCGCGCGAAGATGAAAACGACAATGGGCGTGTTGTCAGTAATGTCGTGCTGATGGGGATGGGGGAGCCGCTGGCCAATTTCGACAATGTTGTTACGGCTTTGCGGGTCATGCTCGATGACCACGCTTACGGCCTGTCGCGGCGGCGGGTGACGGTGTCGACCGCGGGCGTGACGCCCGCGATGGATCGCCTGCGCGAGGAATGCCCGGTGGCCCTGGCGGTGTCGCTACACGCGCCCGACGATGCCTTGCGGGATCGCCTGATGCCGATCAACCGTAAATATCCTTTACGCGATCTGTTGGCGGCCTGCCGGCGTTACATCGAACGCGCTCCGCGCGATTTCGTGACTTTTGAATACGCAATGATCGATGGCATCAACGATAGTGATGCCCATGCCCGCGCTCTGGTCGATCTTGCAGGCGAAGTGTCGTGCAAGATCAACCTGATTCCGTTCAACCCTTTTCCGCGTTCCGGGTTTGCGCGCTCGCCGGTCGATCGTATCCGCCGCTTCGCGGATATCCTGCTCGATTCCGGTATCATTGCGACGACGCGCAGGACGCGCGGCGGCGATGTCGCCGCCGCCTGTGGTCAACTCGCCGGTCAGGTGCGGGATAGAACCCGGCGCACTCGAACGCATCCATTGCAGACGATGGAGGAAGTTTGGTCATGATACGCATGATGACATCCCTGTGCTGGATCGTTTCCGGTTTCATCCTTGCCGGATGCGCGGCTTCCACAACCCCGCCCCAGGCATCTTCGCTCGATGTCGCGCCCAGTTACCGCGGCCCGTATTCCCGCCCCTTGTCCGACGTGCCGCCGGCGAATGACGCGGAGTCGAAGGCGCGCGTCCATACCGAGCTTGGGATGGAATATCTCGGTCTCGGGCGCACCAGGGTCGCTCTCGACGAGGCCAGGGTAGCCTTGGATGCCGATTCCGGTTATGCCCCGGCGCATCATCTGATGGGCTTGATCTATATGGAGCTCGAACAGGACGGGCAGGCCGACGGGGCGTTTCGCCGGGCGCTCGGTTCCGGGCCGGGAGACCCGGATTTCAACAACAGCTATGGCTGGTTTCTGTGCAGACAGAGGCGTTTTGCCGAAGCAATGTCCCACTTTGCCACGGCGGAGGCCAATCCTTATTACTGTTGCAAGGCCCGCCCTCGCATCAATGCCGGTCTGTGCCTACTGGAAAGCAATGATCCCGCCGGGGCCGAGGTCCAGTTCGCCAAGGCGCTGGAAGCCGATCCTGCCAGCAGCGAAGCCTTGTATCAGTTGGCGCGAGCCGGCTATCGCCGCGGAAATTACCGCCGTGCGCATGAACTGCTCGGCCAGTATCACCAGCGTTTCGATCCTAGCGCGCGTTCGGTGTGGCTGGGGTTGTGCGCGGCGCGGCGTTTGGGCGAGCATCATGCGGAGGCGAGTTATACCGAACAATTACGCGGCCGCTTCGCCGGTTCTTTCGAGGGCGCATTGTTGATGCAAGGAAAATACGAATGAATACCATGGAAAGCGATTCCGCTGTGGTGGATGAAAAGCCCGAAACCGGCGCCGGGGAGGGCGTTCCCGAAGCCAGGGCGGAACTCGCGCCTGCGCTTGCGCCTGGCGAAATCCTCAGGCAGGCGCGCGAAGCGCGCGGGGAATCCCTGGGCGATGCCGTGCAGGCGCTCAAACTGTCTTATCAACAGCTCGAAGCCCTTGAAAGCGGAAAGTTCGATGTTTTGCCGGGGCCGACTTTCGTGCGCGGTTTTTTGCGCAATTATGCGCATCACTTGGGGTTGGACCCTGGGCCATTGCTCGCGGGCCTCGGCGGGCAAATTTCCAGGCCCGTCGATCTGATTTTGGTTTCCAGTGGGGGGGGAGCCAACATCCCGGCTCCGATGGTCAGTGCTCCAGCCAGGCGCGGCATGTTTCCGGTGTTGTTGGCCGTGTTGGCGTTGGCGGTTGCCGTGGCCGTAGCCGGTTTTTCCCAAGGTTGGTTCGAGATGCCGCATGGGCTGGGGAGCAATGCGCCGTCCGTGGGGAAAGACGATGTCGTTACGCAGGAATTGCCTGCGCTTGTGGTTTCCCCAGGGGAAAGTCAAGTCCAGGTCGCGGAGGCTCTGCCGGTTGTCGTGGAGACGCTCCCGGCTGCGGGAAACACTTCGGCGCAGACGGCGGCGCCTGTCGGCAATGCCCCGCCCGCTCCGCCCGCCGAGGCCGCGTCGGCGATATCGACCTTGCGTTTCACTTTTTCGGTCAATGCCTGGGTCCAGGTGCGCGAAGGCTCCGAGGGAAGCGGCAAGCTGCTTTTCGTGGGTACCGGCAGTGCGGGAAGTTCCCGCAATATCCGGGGGACGCCGCCTTTCTCGTTGGTGGTGGCCAAGGCGAACAAGGTGGCGCTGGAGTACAACGGCAAGTCGGTCGATTTGATGTCGCATGTCGCCAACGATGGAATTGCCCGCCTGACTTTGCAATGACGGTGCAGTTTCTCGTGCCGGTGTCGCCGTTTCCGCGACGGCGCACCCGCCTCGTGCGTGTCGGTCGTGTGGCGCTGGGGTCTGCGGCGCCGGTGGCGGTGCAATCGATGACCAATACCGATACCGCCGATGTCGCCGCGACCGTGGCGCAAGTAGCGGAGTTGGCGCGCGCCGGTTCCGAATTGGTGCGGATCACGGTGAACAATGAAGATGCGGCGCGAGCCGTGCCGCACATCCGTGAGCGTCTTGCCGCGCAGGGCGTCGATGTGCCGCTGGTGGGCGATTTCCACTACAACGGCCACGCCCTGCTCGGCAAATATCCGGCATGTGCCGAGGCGCTTGCCAAGCTGCGCATCAATCCGGGCAATGTCGGCGCGGGCGCGCGGCGCGAGACGCAATTCGCCGATATCGTCGAGCTTGCCTGCAAATATGACAAATCCGTGCGCATCGGGGTGAACTGGGGCAGTCTCGACCCGCCGGTGCTTGCCCGCGTGATGGACGAAAACGCTTCCCGCGCCGCGCCGCTGCCCGTTGGCGCGGTGATGCGCGAGGCGCTGACGGTGTCGGCGCTGGAGTCGGCGGCGCAGGCGGAAAATATCGGGCTGGCCGCCGACCGCATCGTCCTTTCGGCCAAGGTGTCGAGCGTCCAGGGTTTGATCGCGGTCTACCGCGAACTCGCCCGGCGTTGCGAATATCCGTTGCATCTGGGTCTCACCGAGGCCGGCATGGGCAGCAAGGGTATCGTTGCCTCGACCGCGGCGCTGGCGGTGTTGCTCGAAGAAGGTATCGGCGACACGATCCGCGTTTCGCTGACGCCCGAACCGGGCGGCAGCCGCGCGCAGGAAGTCCTGGTGGCGCAGGAAATCTTGCAGACCATGGGGCTGCGGGCCTTCGCGCCGATGGTGACGGCTTGTCCCGGCTGTGGCCGTACCGGCAGCGCCTTCTTCCAGGAATTGGCCGCGCACATCCAGCGCCATGTGCGTGAGCGCATGCCGCAATGGCGCGAGCGGTACGACGGCGTCGAGAATATGACGCTGGCCGTGATGGGGTGCGTGGTCAATGGTCCCGGCGAGAGCCGCCATGCCAATATCGGCATCTCGCTGCCCGGCGCGGGCGAGGCGCCGGTTGCGCCGGTCTTTGTCGATGGACGAAAAACGGTTACTCTGCGCGGCGACGACATCGCCGCCGAGTTTGCCGCCATCGTCGACGAGTACGTCGCAAGCCGTTACGCGCGCAGACCCGCGTGACGCCAACCGGGAAAATGAACCAATGACTCAAACCTTGCAGGCCGTGCGCGGGATGAACGACATCCTGCCCGACGATGCCGAAATCTGGGAGAACTTCGAGGACATCATCCGCGACTGGCTGAGGGGCTACGGCTATCGGCCCATTCGCCTTCCGGTCGTGGAGCCGACGCCGCTTTTCCAGCGCGCCATCGGCGAAGTCACCGATATCGTCGAAAAGGAAATGTATTCGTTCGAGGATGCCCTGAACGGCGAGAAGCTGACCCTGCGTCCGGAAGGCACGGCGGGTTGTGTGCGCGCGGCAATCCAGCATGGCCTGGCGGCTGCCGGGGGGGGAGGGCGGCGTCTTTGGTATCAGGGGCCGATGTTTCGCCACGAGCGTCCGCAAAAGGGGCGCTATCGCCAGTTTCATCAGGTCGGTGTCGAGGCGCTGGGCTTTGCCGGGCCGGATATCGATGCGGAGCTTATTGTCATGGGCGCGCGCCTGTGGGGGCAATTGGGGCTTGCCGACGTGCGGCTCGAACTCAATTCACTGGGGTCGGCGCAAGAGCGCGCCAGTCACCGCGCGGCGCTCGTCGCTTACCTTGAGGAACATCGGGATGCGCTCGACGAGGACGGGCGGCGGCGCTTGCATTCCAATCCGCTGCGCATTCTCGACACCAAGAATCCGGCCTTGCAGGAGATCGTCGAAGCCGCGCCGAAACTGCTCGATCATCTCGGCGATGCATCGCGCGCGCATTTCGAGGCGGTGCAGGCGATGTTGCACGATGCTGGAATCGCTTGTCACGTCAATCATCGCCTCGTGCGCGGTCTCGACTATTACAATCGCACCGTTTTCGAGTGGGTCGCGGATCGCCTCGGCGCGCAGGGCACGGTCTGTGCGGGGGGGCGCTACGATACGCTGGTGGAGCAACTCGGCGGCAAGCCGATGCCGGCAGCCGGTTTCGCCATGGGGGTGGAACGGCTGCTCGCGCTGTGGCTGGAAGGCGGTGAAGCCGAGTACGCCATTGCGCGGCCCACGCCCGATGTCTATGTGGTACATCAGGGCGAATGCGCGCGGCGGTTGGCTTTTCGCGCCGCCGAAGCCTTGCGCGATGTGGGACTGAATATTTTGTTGCATTGCGGCGAAGAAGGAAGTTTCAAGTCGCAGATGAGAAAGGCCGATGGCAGCGGTGCCCAGCTTGCGCTGGTGATCGGCGATGACGAGGCTGCCGCCATGGATGTCGGCATCAAGCCGTTGCGCGGCGGCGGCGCGCAGCGGCGCGTGCCGTTTGCCGTGCTGGCGGAAGCGGTATTGGATGTGTTGCACGGCAGCGACGAAGATCACGAAAGGGCCGAACCGGAAAAAGCCGGACAGGATGCGGGAGCGAAAGATGGCAGTGTATGACCTCGAGGAACAGGAGCAGATCGCCCAGATCAAGGCCTGGTGGGAACAATATGGCAATCGGACCGTGACCGTGTTGTTGGCGGTGGCGATCGGTTTTGCCGTCTGGACGGGGCTGCGCCGGTATCAGGATGGCAATGCCGCCGAAGCCGGGGGGGGGTATGCCGAATTGCAGCAGGCGGCGGCGGTTGCCGATGCGCAGCGGACGCGCGAGCTCGCGGGCAGGCTGATCGACAAGTACGACGGGACGATCCAGGCGCAGTTGGGCGTCTTGTTGTCGGCCAAGGTGCAGTTCCAGAAAAACGAGTTCGACAATGCGTCTTCCCAACTCGAATGGGCGGCCAGCAAGGGCAAGGAACCCGCTTTGCGCGAGTTGGCGCGTTTGAGGCTGGCGACCGTGCTATTGCAGAAAGGGGACTTCGACGGGGCGCTTTCCCGCCTGCAACCTGTGCCGGAAGGCGCTTGGCTCGCCCGTTTCGAGGATTTGCGCGGCGATGTGCTTGCCGCGCAGGGCAAGCTTGACGAGGCGCGCGCCGCCTGGCGGGTCGCGCTCGATGCGTTCGACGATGCCGCGCCCTTGCGCGAAGCGGTTCGCGCCAAACTCGAATCGTCGGAGGGGTAAATTCGATGAATCGCTCTTTGTCGTGCTTGTGGTATCCAGTTGCGGTCCTGGCCTTGCTTGCCGGATGTTCTTCCACGCCGGGTCCGGCCGATCTGGTCGATTTCGCGCCGTCCGCCGAGTTGCGCAAGGTCTGGAAAGTGTCGGTCGGCGATGCGGATGCTTATGTGTTCCAGCCCGCGGTGGTCGATGACAGCGTTTATGCCGCGGACGCCGATGGCGAAGTCGTCCGCATCGAAAATGGCGAGAAGAAATGGCGGGTCAAGGTTCGCGGCAAGCTCTCCGCGGGGGTGGGGGCCGACGGCGATCTGGTCGTCGTGGTGAGCGAGGCGGGGCAGGCGATTGCTCTCGATGCCGGAACCGGCGCCGAGCGTTGGCGGGCGAATGTCGGTGCCGAGGTACTGGCGCCCCCCGCCATCGGCGGGGGCGTCGTGGTGTTGCGGGCTTCCGATCACAGGCTGATCGGGCTTGAAGCCGGGGATGGACGGCAGCGTTGGCTCTATCAGCGCAACATGCCGCCGCTGGCGTTGCGCAGCCATGCCGGGGCGCTCATCGTGGATGATGTCGCGCTCGTCGGTTTCCCCGGCGGCAAGGTGGTCGCGGTGAGTCTGGAAAACGGCGGGGATCTGTGGGAACTCAACGTGGCCAGGCCGCGCGGCGCAACCGAACTTGAACGGGTGGCCGACGTGGCTGGCACGCCCGTGGTCAGCCGCAGCGAAGTCTGCGCGGTGACCTACCAGGGGCGGGCGGCTTGCTTCAACGCCAGTAACGGCAACGCCGTCTGGGCGCGCGATTTCTCCTCGCACGTCGGCATGGATCGGGATGCCCGCTTTGCCGTGCTCGTCGATGAGCGCGATTCCGTCCAGGCGCTCGATATCTATAGCGGCGTCACGGTATGGCGGCAGGATGCGATGCCGCGCCGGCAACTGACCCGGCCGTTGATTTTCGACGATTATGTGCTGGTCGGCGATGGCGATGGCTATGTACACCTGCTTGCGAGGGAGAATGGCGCTTTCGCTGCGCGCGCGCGCGCCGACGGCAGCGCCATTGCCGCCGAACCGCGTCTGCTCGGGAACGGCTTCGTCGTGCAGACGCTCGATGGCGACATAGTGGCTTATGAAGTGCGGCGCTGAGTCCAGCTGCCGTGCCGGAATCCGGCCATGAAGCCTACGATCGTCCTGGTCGGACGCCCCAACGTCGGCAAGTCGACCCTGTTCAATCGCCTGACCCGCAGCCGCGATGCACTGGTCGCGGATCAGCCCGGCCTGACGCGCGATCGCCACTATGGCGTCGGCCGCGTCGGGGGGCATGGCTACTTGGTGGTCGATACCGCCGGTTTCGACCCCGTGGCGCGGGACGGCATCATGCATGAGATGGCGCGCCAGGCCGAACAGGCGATTGCCGAGGCCGATGCACTGTTTTTCCTCGTCGATGGCCGCACGGGCCGCACGCCTCACGATGAACAGATCGCCGGGCGTCTGCGCCGGGCCGCGTGTCCTGTCCACCTCGTCGTCAACAAGGCCGAAGGACTCGACCGGGCGCTGGTGTCCGCCGATTTCCATGCCCTGGGGCTGGGTGAGCCATTGCCGGTTTCGTCCGCGCACGGCGAAGGGGTGCGGGAACTGCTCGAAGTGGCGCTGGCGTCTTTCGCCGCGGCGGACGAAAACAGCGACGATGCCGAAAGCGCCGATCGTGTTCCGAGGGTCGCCATCGCCGGCCGTCCCAACGTCGGCAAATCGACCTTGGTCAACGCCTTGTTGGGCGAGGAGCGGGTGATCGCCTTCGATTTGCCCGGAACGACCCGCGATGCCATCGAAATTCCATTCGAGCGCGACGGGCGCGACTACATCCTGATCGACACTGCCGGTTTGCGTCGCCGCGGCAAGGTTTTCGAGACGGTCGAAAAGTTTTCCGTCGTGAAGACCTTGCAGGCGATCGAGCAGGCCAATGTCGTGGCGCTCGTGCTCGACGCCGCGCAGGACATTTCCGACCAGGATGCGCGCATCGCCGGTTTCGTGCTCGAAACCGGGCGGGCGCTGGTGCTGGCGATCAATAAATGGGACGTGGCCGACCGCTACCGGCGCGAGCGGATCAAGGAAGACGTGGCGCGCAAGCTGGGCTTTCTATCGTTCGCCCGAGTGCACCACATCTCCGCGCTCAAGGCCGACGGCGTTGGCGCACTGCTGGAATCCGTGAATGCCGCCTATGCCGCGGCGATGGCCAGGCTCTCGACGCCGAGGCTCACCCGCGCCCTGCAAACGATCGTGGCCCGGCAAGCGCCGCCGCGCGCGGGCGCGGTGCGCCCGAAACTGCGCTATGCGCATCAGGGGGGCATGAACCCGCCGACGGTCGTGATCCATGGCACCGCGCTCGAAAGTTTGCCGGATACCTACGTGCGCTACCTCGAACATTCGTTCATGGAGACGTTTGGATTGCAGGGCACGCCGCTGCGTATTCAATTGCGCACTGCGTATAATCCGTATGCGGATAAATCATAGTTTTTGATTTTCGTCAGTATACCGGCTCGGCAGTTTCATCGCATACTCGCGGGCGGCGGCAAGAGGCAATACAATGCTCCCGTTTTTATAACCACAAAAGAATCGAGGTTACACAATGAGCAACAACAAGGGCCAGCTTTTACAAGACCCGTTCCTGAACACGCTGCGGCGCGAGCATGTTCCGGTTTCTATTTATCTGGTCAATGGCATCAAGCTGCAAGGGCAGATCGAGTCCTTCGACCAATACGTGGTGCTGTTGAAGAACACCGTGACCCAGATGGTGTACAAACACGCGATTTCGACTGTCGTGCCGGGCCGCGCCGTCACCATCCAGCAGCAGGACAGCGAGGGGAGCGGTAGCTGAACGTCCTGCGAGGTTTTCCCCCGCATGTTTGAGCGACCGGCCAGCGGCGAGCGGGCCGTCGTCGTTCAACTCGATCTCGGCCAAGATGCGATCGGGGAACGCTTGGCGGAACTGAAACTGCTGGCGTCGAGCGCGGGCGCGACGGTGGAAGGCGTGGTGCAAGGCCGTCGCGCAATGCCCGATCCGGCCTTGTTCGCCGGGCGGGGCAAGGTCGAGGAGATTGCCGAAACCTTGCGGGCGTGCGGCGCCGATCTGGTGATCTTCAATCATGCCCTGTCACCGGCGCAGCAGCGCAATCTCGAAAAAAGCCTCGAATGCCGGGTCGTCGACCGCAGCGCCTTGATCCTGGATATTTTCGCTCAGCGCGCCAGAAGCCATGAAGGCAAGTTGCAAGTGGAACTGGCGCAATTGAGTCATTTGTCCACGCGCCTGGTGAGGGGGTGGACGCACCTCGAACGGCAAAAAGGCGGTATCGGCCTGCGCGGCCCCGGCGAAACCCAGCTTGAAACCGACCGGCGTCTGCTTGGCAACCGGGTCAAGTTGCTCAAGTCGCGGTTGGCCCGGCTCGAAAAGCAGCGCCGTACCCGGCGACGCGCGCGCGACCGGCGCGATGTGCTTTCGGTATCGCTGGTCGGCTATACCAACGCGGGCAAATCGACGCTGTTCAATGCGCTCACCAAGGCGGATGCCTACGCCGCCGACCAGCTTTTCGCCACGCTGGACACGACATCGCGGCGTTTGTTCGTTGGCAGCGGAAACATCGTGATTTCGGATACGGTCGGTTTCATCCGTGATCTGCCGCATGCGCTGGTGGCCGCTTTCCATGCCACGCTCGAAGAAACCGCGCATGCCGACCTGTTGTTGCACGTCGTCGATGCGGCGAGCGAGGACAGGGAGGCGCAGATTGCCGCGGTCAATGCGGTGCTTGGCGAGATCGGCGCTGCCGCCGTGCCGCAAATCCAGGTCTGGAACAAGATCGATCTCACGCATGCCGATGCTGCGATGCAACGGGGCGATTGTGCTAGAATCGATCGCGTTTTTTTGAGCGCCCGCACGGGCGACGGACTCGGCCTGTTGCGTGCCGCGCTCGACGAAGCTGCGCAAGCGGCTTGCGCGCGGGAAATCGCGTCGATAGCCCCTGCGCCTGATGGTGCGGAGGCTTCCATGCCCGATGCCGGCCCTTGCGCGCCTAACTCCGGCCCGCATGCGTTTGCGGGCGCCACCTTTCCTTGCGACAAATGAACACAGGCATTCTCATGTCACTCAACGATCCGCACTGGGGCAACCGTGACGGCAACAAAGAGCGCGGCGGCAAGCGAGGAGGCGATCAGGGGCCGCCCGATCTTGAAGAAATCTGGCAAGACTTCAACCGCCGCCTGTCCGGCATGTTCGGGCGGCGGCGCGGCGGGAACGGAAACAATGGGGGCGGTTCCGGCGCGGGCGGGCCGGATTTTTCATTCAGGCAGTTTGGCGGCGTCCTGGGTGCAGTGGCCATCCTGGCGTTCATCGCCTGGCTCTTTACCGGCTTTTACATGGTCGATACCAACGAGCGCGGGGTTGTGTTGCGGATGGGCAAATTTGCCGGCGTGACCGATCCGGGGCTGCACTGGCGTCTGCCGAGGCCGATCGAGACGCACGAGATCGTCGACCTCACCGGTTTGCGCACGGTGCCTGTCGGCGGTCGCGGCAATACCCGCGCCCTGATGCTGACCGACGACCTGAACATCGTCAATGTCCAGTTCGCCGTTCAATATGTGCTCGACAGCCCGGAAAACCACATCTTCGAGAACCGGGAACCCAACGAGGAGTTCGTTCGCCAGATTGCGGAAACCGCGATGCGCGGCATCGTCGGCAAGAGCAAAATGGACTTCGTGCTTTACGAAGGCCGG
The DNA here is from genome assembly GCA_031265765.1 of Azoarcus sp. Lineage (GTDB taxonomy): Bacteria > Pseudomonadota > Gammaproteobacteria > Burkholderiales > Rhodocyclaceae > WRNU01. Next base: position 14,969 of record JAISCE010000044.1, on the reverse strand, counting down.
GAGCAAATCGCCGATGCGGCGCAGAAATTGATCCAGGAAATACTGAACCGCTACAAATCCGGCATCCAGGTGAGCCGCGTGACCATGGAGGAAGTGCAGCCGCCCGAGCAGGTGCAGGCCGCTTTCGACGATGCGACCAAGGCCACGCAGGACTGGGAACGCCAGAAAAACGAAGGGGAAGCCTATGCCAACAAGGTCATCCCGCTCGCCCAGGGGACGGCTTCCCGCCTGCTCGCCGATGCGCAGGCCTACCGCGCCAAGGCGATCGCCAGCGCCGAGGGCGAAACCGCCCGTTTCCGCCAGGTGCTCACCGAGTTCAAGCGCGCACCGCAGGTCACGCGCGAGCGCATGTACATCGAAACCGTGCAGCACGTTTATTCCCGTACCAGCAAGGTGATGGTCGACGACAAGGGCGGGAGCAACCTGCTTCTGCTGCCGCTCGACAAGCTCGTCCAGCAGGCTGGCGCGCGCGCCGCGGCGGTTTCCATCGCGGGGGCGGCGGCGGTCGATGCGCCTGCCGGGCTGCCGTCCGCGCCGGAGCCGTCATTGCAGATCAATCCGCGCGACCGCGATCTGTCGCGCGACCGTGGACGGGGAGAACGTTGATGCGAGATAAACTATCCTTGCTTGTCAGCGGCGTGCTGCTTGCTTTGCTGGTGCTTGCTTCGATGGTGCTGTTTGTCGTCGATCAGCGCCAGTATGCGATCGTCTTCCAGTTCGGCGAAGTCACGGATGTCGTCAAGGAGGCGGGACTGAAGTTCAAGTGGCCGGTGGTCCAGAACGTGCGTTACTTCGACCGCCGTATCCTGACCATGGATACTTCCGACCCGAAGCGTTTCCTGACGTCGGAAAAACAGAACGTCATTGTCGACTACTTCGTCAAATGGCGGATCGTCGATCCGAAGCTTTATTACCAGGCGGTGGCCGGCGATGAAGCGCGCGCGATCATCCGTCTCAACCAGGCGGTCGATGCCGGTCTGCGCGAGGAGTTCGGCAGGCGTACCGTGCAGGAAGTGATCTCGGGCGAACGCGATGTCATCATGCGGCAGATGAGCGAGCGCGCCGACAGGGATGCGCGCTCCATCGGGGTGGAAATCGTCGATGTGCGGCTCAAGAGGGTCGAATATCCCGATGAAGTGTCCGATAACGTTTATTCGCGGATGAAGGCGGAAAGAACGCGCGTCGCCAACGAGCGGCGTTCGCGGGGCGCGGCGGATGCCGAAAAGATCAAAGCCGATGCCGACCGCCAGCGCGATGTCATCGTCGCCGAGGCGATGCGCGAGGCGCAGCAAGTCAAGGGGGAAGGCGATGCCAGGGCTTCCTCGATCTACGGCGAAGCTTATGGGCTGGATCCGGAGTTCTACTCGTTCTACCGCAGCCTGGAAGCGTATCGCGCGAGTTTCGCCGATAAGGACGATGTCATCGTCGTCGCGCCGGATGCGGATTTCTTCAAATATCTGAAGGGACCCCAAGGTAGGCGTTGACTTGCAATGGGCGCCACCCTGCTCACCGCCATTGCCTTGATGCTGATCCTCGAAGGATGTATTCCCCTTTTCGCTCCCGCCCTGTGGCGGGAGGTTTTCCTTTTTCTCACCAGCATGAAAACCGGCCAGATCCGTTATGCCGGACTCTCGTCCGTGCTTGCGGGCGCGGTCTTGCTGCTGTTGCTGCTTGTCTGGAACTGATTGGCGATGCGATGGGTTTTGCCGGACTACATTCAGGACGTTCTGCCGGACGAAGCCGCCCGGCTTGAAGGATTGCGCTGCCGCCTGCTCGATGCATTCCGTGTGCGCGGCTATCAATTGGTGATGCCGCCGCTCATCGAATACCTCGATGTGCTTGTTACCGGCGCAGGGCGGGATTTGCGGTTGCGCACTTACCAGCTTGTCGACCAGCTTTCCGGACGCGCAATGGGCTTGCGGGCCGACATGACGCCGCAAGTGACGCGCATTGATTCACATTTGCTCAACCGCGAAGGCGTTTCGCGGCTGTGTTACTGCGGCAGCGTGCTGCACACGAAGCCGTCGTCATTTGCCGCGACGCGCGAACCTTTGCAACTGGGGGCCGAACTCTACGGTCACGCCGGGCTTGAGGCCGATATCGAAGTGTTGCGGCTGCTGGACGGCGCCATGCGACTGGCGTGCGTGCCGGCAACGCGCATCGAGATTGGCCACGTCGGGCTTTTCCATGCGCTGGCCGATCGCGCCGATCTGGGAGATGCTGCGCGCGAAGAGGCTTTCGGCCTTTTGCAAGGCAAGGATGTTCCGGGATTGCGCGTATTGCTGGCGGCAAGCGATCTTTCCGCGAGGGAGGCTTTTCTTGCGTTGCCTGGGTTGTACGGCGGGATAGAGACGCTCGACGAAGCCGCGTCCCGGCTGCCGCGGATTCCCGAGGTCGTCGCGGCGCTCGCCGATCTGCGCCGCCTGGCCGGAGAACTCGACGGTCTGCCTCTCGGCTTCGATTTGGGTGATTTGCGCGGTTATCACTATCACAGCGGCCTGGTGTTCGCCGCCTACGGCGGCGGCGCGCCCGCGGCGCTGGCCCTGGGCGGACGTTACGACCGCGTGGCCGAAGCGTTCGGTCGCGCCCGTTCGGCAACCGGCTTCAGCCTCGATTTGAGAGAACTGGCGCAATATTCGCCCGGCGTGGCGCTGGCTGGGGCGATTCTGGCCCCGGTGGCGAAAAACCCGGCGCTGGCCAGTGAGATTGCGCGTTTGCGAAGCGAAGGTGAAATCGTCGTAGAGGCGCTGCCCGGACACGATGGAACATGGAAAGATGCCGGTTGTGACCGGCGGTTGCTGGAGTGCGAGGGCTGCTGGACGGTTGCCGCGCTTCATGGAAAGGAGTAGGCATGGCGAAGAACGTGGTGGTCGTCGGTACGCAATGGGGCGATGAAGGCAAGGGCAAGATCGTTGACTGGCTGACCGGCCATGCCCGGGGCGTGGTGCGTTTCCAGGGCGGACACAATGCCGGCCATACCCTGGTTGTCGGCAAGAACGAATACAAGCTCAACCTCGTGCCCTCGGGCATCGTGCATGAAGGGATGGCCTGTTTCATCGGCAATGGCGTGGTGTTGGATGTCCATCACCTGCTGGATGAAATCCGCGTGCTGGAAGCGGAAGGCATCGAGGTGCGCAACCGCCTGAAGGTGAGTTCCGGCTGTCCGTTGATTCTCGGCTATCATGGCGCGCTCGACCTCGCCCGCGAGGCGGCCAAGGCCGCTGGCGACAGGATCGGTACGACGGGCAAGGGCATCGGCCCGGCCTACGAGGATAAAGTCGCTCGCCGCGCCCTGCGGGTCTACGACTTGTTCGACAGTAGCCGCTTCGCCGACAAGCTCCGCGCCAATCTCGACTATCACAACTTTGTGTTGACGCAATACCTGAAAGCGCCCGCGGTCGACTTCCAGGCGGTATTCGACCAGGCCATGGCCGATGGCGAGGAACTGCGTCCGATGGTGGCCGACGTTTCCGCCGGATTGCATGCGATCAACCGGGACGGCGGCTCACTTCTGTTCGAGGGAGCGCAAGGTACGCTGCTCGACATCGACCATGGCACCTATCCCTTCGTGACATCGAGCAACTGCGCCGCCGGGCAGGCCGCTGCCGGCTCGGGCGTGGGGCCGGGGAGCCTGCATTACGTACTTGGCATCACCAAGGCTTATTGCACCCGTGTCGGAGGCGGGCCGTTTCCGACTGAACTCGACATCGAGACCGCTGGCGCTCCCGGCGAACAAATGTCTTCGCGCGGACGCGAAATCGGCACCGTGACCAAGCGCAAGCGGCGTTGTGGCTGGCTCGATCTGGCCGCGCTCAAGCGATCGATCGTCATCAATGGCGTTACCGGCCTGTGCATCACCAAGCTCGATGTGCTCGACGGCCTTGCCGAACTCAGGCTGTGTGTCGGTTATATGCTCGATGGCGAACAAATGGACCTCCTGCCGTTGAGCGCGGAGGAAGTGAGCCGCTGCAAGCCGGTCTATGAAACCCTGTCGGGCTGGAATGCTTCGACCATGGGAGCGAAAAACTGGAGCGCCTTGCCGCAAGAAGCGCGTGCTTACCTGCATCGCATCGAGGAAATCTGCGAAGCGTCCATCGACGTGATTTCGACCGGCCCCGAGCGCGAAGAAACGATCCTGCGCCGTCATCCATTCGGTACGTGACCTTGGCTTGCCGCGCCCCCGGCCGGTCGCGCGAACGTATCTGCCCGCGTTCCGGCATGCGTTCCGGCATGGCATCGGCGCTTGTCACGCCGCGTTTTTGGGTGCGCGCTTTGTTTTCGGTCGTTGCGGGCGCTGCGGTTCAATCGGCAACGACCGGGATTTTCCCGATTCTTGCCTGCCATTCCTTCGGCCCTGTCCGGTGCACACTGATGCCGGTAGAGTCGACCGCTACCGTTACCGGCATGTCCTCGACGGTGAATTCGTAGATCGCTTCCATGCCGAGATCGCCGAAGGCAACGACTTTCGCCGCCTTGATCGCTTTCGAGACGAGATAGGCCGCGCCGCCGACTGCCATCAGGTACGCCGACCGGTTGTCGCGGATGGCCTCGATTGCGACCGGGCCGCGTTCGGATTTGCCGATCATGGCGATCAGTCCGGTTTGCTCCAGCATCATGCGGGTGAATTTGTCCATGCGCGTTGCCGTGGTCGGGCCGGCGGGGCCGACGACTTCGTTGCGCACTGGATCGACCGGGCCGACGTAATAAATGACGCGATTGGTGAAATCGACCGGCAGCTTTTCTCCCCTGGCGAGCATGTCCTGGATGCGTTTGTGGGCGGCGTCGCGTCCGGTGAGTATCTTGCCGTTCAGGAGCAATGCCTGGCCGGGCTTCCATGCAGCGACTTCTTCTCTCGTCAGTGTGTCGAGCTGGACGCGGGTCGCGGATTGGGTATCCGGTTTCCAGGTGACTTGCGGCCAGTCTTCGAGCCGGGGTGGCGCGAGCGTGGCGGGGCCGGAGCCATCGAGGCGGAAATGCACGTGGCGGGTGGCGGCACAGTTGGGGATCATTGCCACGGGTTTAGAGGCGGCATGCGTCGGGTAATCGAGTACTTTTACGTCGAGCACGGTGGAAAGCCCCCCGAGACCCTGCGCGCCAATGCCCAGCGCGTTGACCTTTTCCATCAATTCGAGCCGGAGTTCCTCGGCGCGGGTAAGCCTCTCGCCACGGGCGGCCTTGTCGCGCAGCAGGTGGATGTCGACCGGCGCCATCAGCGCCTTCTTGGCGAGCAGCGCGGCTTTTTCAGGCGTACCGCCAATGCCGATGCCGAGAATGCCTGGCGGACACCAGCCCGAACCCATCGTCGGCACGGTCTTCAGCACCCATTCGACGATATCGTCGGACGGGTTCAACATTGCCATCTTGGTTTTGTTTTCCGAGCCGCCGCCCTTGGCCGCACAGACGATGTCCACCTTGTCGCCGGGGACGATTTCGTAATGCACGACCGCGGGCGTATTGTCGCGGCTGTTTTGGCGCTTGCCCGCCGGATCGAGCAGTACCGATGCGCGCAATTTGTTGTCCGGGTGGGTATAGGCGCGGCGCACGCCCTCGTCGATCATCTCTTGCACGCTGCGCGCGGCCTGCCATTGCACATCCATGCCGATTTTGAGGAAGACCACGGCAATGCCTGTGTCCTGGCAGATCGGGCGATGTCCTTCGGCGCTCATGCGCGAGTTGGTGAGAATCTGTGCGATGGCGTCCTTCGCGGCGGGGTTTTCCTCGCGCGCCCAGGCTTCGCCGAGCGCCTGGATGAAATCGATGGGGTGGTAGTAGCTGATGAACTGGAAAGCATCGGCAATGGATTGAATCAGGTCTTCTTCGCGGATTACGGTCATGGGTGTCTCCTTTCCGTTCCAGAGGTGTAGTTGGAGGGGGGATTCTACATTCACCGTAAACCGGCATTTGCCGTGCAGCGCTTCCCGGTGCGCGGGCTGGCTTGCCGCTTCGCGGGGTGCGGTCTTGTGTTGTTAATCTTCTGTTGGCTCTTGCCATTGAGTGATGGATTCCGGTATAGTCCGCCCTTCTCCAACGCGGGGTGGAGCAGTCCGGTAGCTCGTCGGGCTCATAACCCGAAGGTCGAAGGTTCGAATCCTTCCCCCGCAACCAATGCTATTTGCAGAGCGCCGGCCAGCCCGGCGCTTTGTATTTCCGCCGTCAGCGCGCCGTTTTCCGGGGTGAGCGTGACTTCGCCGATCAGCTCGCGCAGCGCCTCGCGCGCCACGCTGACATCCTCGACGCTATCGAGCCGGGTGACCAGGTCGCGGTAGATTTCGCGCGCACGCGGCAGCATCTGCGACGGCTCGAAGCGCGCGATCGAACGTAGCTCTTCTTCCGCTTCCCGGACGCGCTCTTCCGTTTCTTCAAGTGTCGCCTTGACCGTCGGAGTAATGATCCCGGCCTTGAGCGCTGCAATGATGTTGTCGCGCTCTTGCCGGGCGCGGCTGAGCTTGCGTCTGGCAAGCTCTGGGTCAGGCCGCATCGACTTCATGATCTCCCGGCACTCGGACTCGAAGCGGCGGAAGCCGTCTTCGTTCAGCAACGCATTCTTCACACCGGCGAGCAATACTTGCTCGACCGTCGCGCGCCGTACCTTGAGGGAGTTCGAGCATGCATGTTCGCCGCCATCCTTCCGAGCCGCGCAGCCATAGTGGTCCCGATCAACGATCACGAATGCCCCGCCGCACACGCCGCAACGCAGCAACCCGCTGAACAGGTATTTCGCCTGCCCGCCGCCCGGACGCCGTCCTTGTCTGAGCTTTTCCGCCGATTCCCGTTTCTTGCTCCGGGCGCGGCCTTCGCAGGCCGCCCATAGCTCATTGTCGATGATCTTCAGTTCGGGCGTCTCGACCACCACCCACTCACTCTTCGGTCGCATCAGCCGCCGACGGCGTCCCGTTTCCGGATCTTTCACCCACACCGTCCGGTTCCACACCTGGCGTCCGTTGTAGATTGGGTTACCGAGGATGCCTACTCCCTTCGCGTCTGGATAAAGCGCCGTGTGCCGCCATGGTCCGCCGCGCGGACTGGGTGCGCTGCGGGCATTCAGCTCTGCCGCGATCGCCCGAGGACTGACTCCCGCCGCGTAACGCTCAAATGCGTAGCGTACCCAGCGTGCCTGATCCTCTACGATTACCCGTTTGTGACCCTTGCCATCCGATACGCTGCGGTACCCATACGGCAACCCGCCCGCGCTGTACCCCGCCAGCGCCTGACTATGGTCACGTGACAGGCGAGACAGATCATCGAGCAGCAACACATCAATGATGCCTTGCTCCACCGCAGCCAGTACGGCGAGATAGCCTGGACGGTCATTACGCGCCCCGGACATCGCCTGATCCTGATAGAGCGCCGGCATCGGCCAGCCCATGCGATCGCAATAGGACTCGATATTCCGCAACTGATCGCGGATCGAAGCCTCGCGTTGTTGATCGGAGGAGTAACGGCAGTAAGCAGCAGTTCGCATGGATGCAAAGCTACGCCGTCTTTTTGTCTTTTTGAACTACCCGATTTGAACACTTTTCCTCAAACCCGCGCGGCTGCTGGGGTTTCTGCCCCAAATAGCCTCGCACTGCCTGTTCGGCCAGCAGGCGGATCAATCTTGAAAATGGGTCTCTGCGGCGCGGTTTCATGGTTTGAGAAAAACGGCCCAATGCGTCCGCCCATGCGGTGACAATGGATGTCCGAACAGCGGACGGACGGGCGACAGCCGTAAGACGTCGTTGACTTTGACGTCCTGCTCCGACCATTTGAAAACCAACACCCCGTCGCTGGCCAGCACGCGGAAACACTCCACGAACCCCTGATGAATATCCTGCTTCCAGTCTTGGCCGAGCACGCCGTATTTGGCGCGCATCCATGATCCTCTGCCCGCGTGTTTGAGATGTGGCGGGTCGAAAACCACCAGGCGGAATGAGGCATCGGGAAACGGCAACGCCCTGAAATCCAGCATCACATCCGGCTCGATCCGCAGCACGCGCCCGTCGCACAGGACATGCTCCTCGCGGCGCACGTCGCCGAAAACAGCATCGTCACAATGCCGGTCGAACCACATCGATCGAGATCCGCAGCAAGGGTCGAGAACTTTCATGCTACAGCCATCGCCACGGCTACCGATCGCACCCAAATCGGCACTGCCGACAACACGAACGTTTCCCCCGACCATGCGAGCAGCAGCGTCGTGCCCATCACCTCGGCGATGGCACGGGCGGCGTCGGGCGGCACGGCGTTGCCGATGCGTTCCCGCCAATCCTGGTCGGATAGGCCGTCCAGCTCGAGGGTTTCTTCGGGATCAATCAGCGATTGCAAGGCGGCGAGTTCCAGCGTCGTGAAGGGCCGATGCCATGTACCGTCCAGGGCGCGGATGATGCAGATCAACTTGTTGTTCGCTTCCGGCATCCTCGGATCGGCGACAGACCAGCGGCCATTGTCACAGCAGGCCGATGCGCTGATGGCCCCGCTGGTGCCGTTCCACGGTACAACGCCATAGTGCCCGCCTGTCAGGTAGTGATCGCCCTTTTCGCGCCGCAGGTTTGGGCGCGGGTCGGCCACTGAATAGCCCCCCTGCCCCGGATTGGTGCCCGCCGCAATCGTGCCGCAGGTTTCATCCCATCGGCGCACGCCGTAGGCTTGGCCATCGTGCCATTTCGCGGATTGCGAAAATCGCGGATCGGCGACAGAGAATTTGCCATTGCTCGGCAAACTGCCCCCGGAAACAGTGCCTGACGGCTCATCCCAACGCTTCACGCTAAGATACCCGTGATTGTATTCCGGGACGACCAGGTAATCCCGCAGGACACCGTTCTCCACATCCAGCGCGTTCAGGCTACGCCAATCGCTTCCAGCCTCGACAAACGCCAGACGAACCCACGTTTTCCAAGCCAGCGACGGTACGTGGTGCATCGGCCCGCCCGCCATGTCGCCGGGTAGCGGCATCCGGCCAAGCACGTCGCCGACCGCTGCCAGCCGCTTTTTCTCCGGCTCGTATAGGAACGGCGGCACTTTCGCCACGTGCCGGGCGACCAGCAAGAACCGCTTGCGGCTCTGCGCCAGCCCGCCGATCTCGCCGCAATCGTGCGTCGTTTCGGCCATGGCGTAGCCGTAGGCACGCAACAAATCGCCGATCTGATCAAGCAGATGTCGCCCTCGGTTCTGGATGCGCGGTACGTTCTCAAAAATCACCAGTTCCGGCGGATCGCCGCTGAATGCTTCCAGCATCAGCCAGATGCCGCGCAGGGTCAGGCGGTTCAACGCCTGGTATTTCACCGTCGCACTCTGCCGTTGCGACAGCAACCCCGAAAATCCTTTGCACGGGGCGCTCAGGAAAACAATGTGTGGATGTTCGCCACCTGCCGCGGCGCGGATGTCGATCGGCATCGCCTCGCGCCAACCTGCGGGGGTATCCGTGCCGTGAAAATCCGCATACTGCGCACGGTCGAACAGGTCAAGAACAGTGCCACGCGCCCCGGTCATACGGACGAAATCCTTGATGGCGGCGGGGTCGACGTCGACCCCGCCGATGCAACGGAATCTGCCAACTATATTGCCGACCCGTGGAGACGCCGAATTAAAACCCTTTGCGCCACCACCCAACCCGCAAAAAAGATGGAAATGACGAATTTCGCGCGTGGTCTTGATCATGATTTCACCATCCAATGAACAGACAGGTATTTCACGGCTGAATTGCGGATCGCATCTGCTTGATCTTGCGTCGTGTAAATCATGACGTGATTCGCTTTCGCCTTTTTCATTTCGGAAACTCCTTGTGTTTGATGCTGTCCCTCGGAATGATAGCGGTGTCAAGTTGGCCCATGATTCACTCGCATAGTCCATACGCCGAGGAGCACATTTCTGGCTCAATAAGATCGGCCAGCAGATCGTACTGCCAATTCGCGACGTCGCTCGGTTCTGGGCCGAAGTTTTTCATAATAGCCATGATCACCACTCCTCAACCGACAGCAACGCAATTTCATTTCCGCGCGAATCGACGATCTTATCAACACTGACAACATCGACGAAAAGCCGCACCTTGAAATCCGGATCGACATCCGCAATACACACCAAGGCGTCATCCGAAAGTTCCCGCAATTTCGCAATCACCTCACTCACCTTCATGATTCACCTCGCTCTGAAAATCCAGCATCGAATGCTGGCAGGCCGTAAAAACCCATCCGATTGAGAATTGAGCTGAGCATTTATCGCGCTCGACACCGTTCTATTTGCCTCGACGAATCGATGCCGTTTCGACGTAGGAAGAAACTTCTTCAAGTCGGTCAGATCCGGAATCTGTTGCCGCATGTCGCTGGCGATCTGGGCAAAATGGTTCAAATTCACCGCGATCAGATCCGGGTCGCGGCTGTGGTTGAGGCGCGCAAACAAATTCATCGCAGCGTCTTCGTCTGTACCAGCCCCCGTTCCGTTCAGGAACTCATACGCTTCCCAAAAACGTTCAACGATCGGATGATCGCGCCCAAGGTCGTGTTCACGTTCCTTCGCCATCGCGGCCAGCGCCGCGATCGCTTCGTCGGCCACCTGCCGGGGCACGGACGCCACCAGCGGCAGCGCTTCCACCATGCACATCACCTGGGCATGGTTTTTCTGCAAGCGCCGGTTCTGCACCCCCGTCTCCGCCAGCCGCCTTTCGTAGAGAGCGGATTTCTTATCCAGCAGCGCCATCGCCTCGCGCTCGTGCGTTGCGCCCGACAGCAGGAAGTTCGAGAGCTTTTCCACCTCCAGCCGCCCTAAATCCAGCGCCGCCACGCGGCCCGCGTCAGACTGGTGCGACTTGTCGAAACCGATATGGACGATCCGCTCCATGATCGCCTGGCTGGCCTGTATCGGGTTGTTCTGCGAAATCACCAACGTCGCACGGAATTGGGGGTCGTAGGTGTCGTTGCCGCCCGACTTCACCCCCGTCGTGCGCAGACTGCCGCCGTTGTACAAGCTTTTCAGCCCGTCCCAATGGAATTGCTGTCGAGGCCGTCCGCGTGACCCATCCACATCCTCGCGGTCGGATTCGATCAGCACCACGGGCAGGTTCGAGAACTGCGCCATGCTGCGCAGAAACCCAACCCCCGAAGCCTTCATCGGGTCGAAGCCCTCGTAGGACGCGCGCCCGTACAGCTTCCATAGCGTCTCCAGCAGCGTCGTCTTTCCCGCACCGGGTTCGCCGACAATTTCCAGGAATGGCCAGGACTCGAAACGCGCACGGATTTGTTCGGCGTAAAGACAGCCGAGCCAATACCCAAGCGCGACTATCCCTTTCACTCCGAACGCCGTCCGGAACGTCTTGAACCAGCCTTTTTCCGTTTTCGCCGGATCGGGATTGATCGACAATTCCTTGCGCTTGGAGAGCGACCGTATCGCCGTGCGCCCGAGGGAAAAATAATCTTCATCGTTCTTGGCGAAAACCTTCCCGTCCTTTACCGCCACGTCATGAAAAATGTACGCTTCGTGTGCCGGCGAATATCCCAGGTAGTCAATGGTGTCGACCCGCTTGATGTTGTACGTCCACCGTTCCACCACATGGTCGAGATGCCCGGCCTTGCCCGTCCAGACCGCACCGGGGAATGACAGCAGCCGCTTCTTGAATTCCGAGCAGGCCGACAATTGCGCCGGCGAGAACGTATCCTGGATCGCCGCGCCGTCATGCGGGAACGTTACCCTGAAGTAATACCATGCTTCGCCGGTCACGCCACTGGCGAGGTAGTAGAGCGGCACCGGCAGGCAGTTGCAGATCTGCACCGTCTGGAGGCTTTCCCGCGCAGCATCCTCCTCGGGTTCGTCCTGGCGCTTCTTATCGAATAGTTCCATGTCCAGCTTCGACCAGTACATCTTATTGGCGTAGTCGAAACTGAATTGCGTCAGGCGCTTATCCTCCCAGATCAACGCCGCTTTTTCGGACGACGACTTGGCGAGCAGAATCCGCCCGGCGTGACGGTACTTCCTGATCCGATCCTCGCCCAGGCGTTTACGCTGGTGCAGATCGTTCCAATCCAGCCCTGCCGGCGGCAGCGCCGCCGTCGATGGAAAACCCTCCGCGCTACTGCGCTCGTGGAATTTCCACATCGCCCGCCGTCCGGCCTCATCATTGTCGAGCGCCCATACCAGCAGCGGCAATGGCCTGCCCGCCTGCTGACACCGCGTCTTCAGCGTCGCCAGCATCGCGCTTGGGTAATTGCCGGCGGACATGATCGATCCAGCCGCCACTTCGTTGGCGGTCAGTGCGATCGCGTCGAATATCCCCTCGACCAGCCATAGCTCACCGGGGATGTCGCCCATGTCCGGCGGCAACCAGCACATGCCCACGTAGCTGCCGATGAAACGAGCTTTCTGGTTTCCGAAGCGCGCCGGGTGGTCGATGAACCGTTCTCACGCCACATCTTTTGCCAGCGCGAAGCGCACCGTCGCCGTCGCCTCGTCGTTGGCGAAATAGCTTTCCTGCGTGTACCAGCCCCTGATCCGCGCCAGGTCGAAGCCGCGTCCTTCGGCAAGATAAGCATCGGCGGTCGCCCGTGGGTTATTCGTGTTCGCCGGATACAGATTCGACCAGTCATTGAAAAGCTCAGAGTACAAATCCCGCACGTGGAACTCCGCCCCGCACTTGTTCAAGCGTCCGCAGCGCAGAATCCACGGATGCGCCAATGGCGTATAGAGTTCCTTTTTCCCGCAATTCGGGCAAACGCCCTGTCGGAGAAAATCACCCGCTTCCTTGAAGCGATAATCCCGCATCAACATCGGAACAAGCCGGTCGCGGATCATGATTATTTATCCAGCAAAGACAGCTGGCGGGTCTGCATGTTGCGCGCTCGTTGTTCTGGTATGAACACCTCGGAATTCGGTATGAGCGGCGGGACTATCGTGCTCACTGCACTGATAATCACCTTCCAGACATGGCAACAATCAATGTTCTCGCATTGAACATAAGCTTCTCGCGTAATGGATGTGATCATGCGGGAAGTGCGTATTTTTCCGGGCTTTCCGCAATGGGGGCATGTAATACGCATGTTTTTCCTGTTATATCTCACTCGTGGCTGCGGAGCTTCGACAGAAGCTCCGCCCGTTCATTCGCCCTCGATCCGCTGCCTGATCGGCCAATCAGCTCCGCCATATCATTCTTGAGCCACAACGCCGTTTTTTCCGTCGCCGTCATGACGGACAGTGCATTAGAGATGATCTTATGGGCCATCTCCAGTTCGTGCAGGAGATCGGGGCCGTAAGCGGCCAGCCGTGTGATTTCCTTGATGGTTTTCATTTCATCGTCCTCACTATCTGTGTGCGGAAGCTGCCGATCGTCACCGTCACGCGCGGCGGTGGCATTTCAGGATCGATCTGGTAAAGCCGATCTGCGACCCGCAGGGACGCGGCGCGCAGATCGGCGATGCATTCCTCGTAATTCGCGTTGATCCAGCGGATTTCACGCATCAGACGCGCTTGGCGATAACGCAGCAGGTGAGCATAGAAGCGGCTGAAAAAGTTCATGTTCACATCCGTCTCCTTTCAGAAATGTGGGCGGCGTGCGCCGCCTCGATTTCCGCCCGATTGCGGCGCAGCCGTATCTGGCTGGGCCAGAGGTCGGCGATGGTGCTGTCCAGCTTTTGGGCGATTGCCTGTTGAATCGGGTATGACTTGGACTTGCCCGCCGCCACGAGCGACATCGTGCTCTGCCTGACGCCCAGTTCGTCGGCGAGCGCTGACAGGATGATGCCCTTGGCATGCAAGAGACTCTTTATCGAGTGATCCATTGGTGTTACCGTTGTCGTCGTTGTAGACATACTCAACGATAGTACTGTTTGCAGAACAAGTTAACAATTTTTGTGTCGTGAGCAGATCGCATGATGGGAGAACGGCTGAAAGAGGAGCGGAAACGGCTTGATTACAGCCAAGAGAGTTTTGCGGCCTTGGCTGGAATCACGCGGATTCCGTACAGAGAATGGGAGAAGGGCAACACAGTGCCCAATGCTCTACATCTCGCTGCCTTGGGTGCCGCTGGCGCGGATGTGCTCTACATACTCACGGGCCGACGGGAAATCACAGACATCGCCGCCCGCGAGGCGGCGCTGCTGGACAACTACCGACACAGCCCAAACGCGGGCAAAGAGGCTATCGAGCGCACGGCCTTTGCGCTGGCGGAACCGGAAAATCTGAAGAAGGGGAAGACAGCATGAACAGAAATATTCTGATGGCATCTATTTGTTTTGCGGCATTGCTCTCCGGGTGCGGCGGACAAAAATGGAAGGGATCGAAAGCAACTGAACTCAGGAGAGCGTGATGGCTTTAGTCAAATGCAGGGAGTGCAAAAAAGAGGTGGCGCATAGCGCCAAGGCGTGTCCGCACTACGGGGCACGCAAACCAGCCGAATCGTATGTCCAAAAGATCATCATGCTTGTCGCTGCTCTCGTCGTCATATATGCGATACTACAAAGTACCCAAAATAAGCCGACTCAGCAGGAACCGTCCCAAACACCAGAAAAAACACTGCAAACAGCGCCCAGTGCTGCCAGAAAAATAGATACAAAGAAACTCGCACAAAGAAGCTGGGATTTCGTACAAGAAGAAACAAAATCCCTGCAAAAGTTGGTCAAGAGAAATTTTCTTCTCGTCGACTACAAAGAAATGATCGAGAACCCAGCGCTGAGGCTGCTTGCCGAGTGGCCATCGCTGAACGAACAAGCAGATCAGTCCTATTTCGTCTGCTTCATTTACCTCGACACATTTCGCCTGTACTCAGAACACTATTTCAATGCCAAGGGAAAAAGGCCAACAGAAAATCAGGAAGTCTATCAAGATATCTTGGAGCAGATCATTGAGCAAAAAACAAGATGCCGGAATGCTCTGGACGGTGTTCCGGAAGATTAGGGAACCGCTGAACTAATCCGAAACTTTGCGCGCCAATGATTGAGTCCCGTACTTTCACCTGCAAGAAATCGCCGTCATGGTATTCAGCAGTGCTTTGCACGTTCAATTTCGCTCAT
>JAISCE010000036.1 GCA_031265765.1 Azoarcus sp. | reverse complement strand
GATAGCAGCTACGATCCTTTCGGCAGCAGCAGTTACGATTCTTTCGGCGACAGCAGCTTCGATTCTTTCGGTGACAGCAGCTACGATTCCTTCGGCAGCAGCAGCTACGATTCTTTCGGCGACAGCAGCTTCGATTCTTTCGGCGACAGCAGCTTCGATTCTTTCGGCAGCAGCAGCTTCGATTCTTTCGGCGACAGCAGCTTCGATTCTTTCGGCAGCAGCAGCTACGATTCTTTCGGCAGCAGTAGCTTCGATTCTTTCGGTAGCAGCAGCTACGACTCTTTCGGTAGCAGCAGCTACGACTCTTTCAGTAGCAGTAGCTATGATTCTTTTGGCAGTTATGGTTCCTATGGGGGCTGGTGAGCACATGACGGCTGGCGGGGCGGTTTCGATTGCGGGCGCGGGTCTTCCTCGCCCGCAATCGTGCCCAAACGCGGAAAAGCGTTGATCGTCCGCGTGTAAATCCGCCAACCAGAGCATCCGCCGCCGCGATTCTGCACGCCGCTTACCAGGACGACAGCGCCGGGCACTGGGTGTCCGGACGCACGGGGATTCCCTTGGTGACGCTGCCTTATACCGTGGGGGGGGGACGCCGGAGGCCGGGGATTTGTTCGGTCTTTTCGACGACACGCTGGCGCGGCTGAAGGCGGGGATGCGGAACTGGGGGGCGTATCTTCCGGCTTCCCAGTCATTCAGCCGTTTTATTTTTACAGGAGTCTGTCATGGTCATGAAACTGACGAAGGTCGAGCGCGGCTACCCCATCAATCCCGGCCAGAAAAAGTGGTATCTCATCAAGAGCGCGGGCCGCTGGCCGCATTGTGATGAGAAACCGAAGTTACACAGTTCGATTGACAGACTCTATTTTGTCTGTCTAAAAGAAAGGATGGAAAAACGCTTGTTCAACAATTTCCAGGGAGAGAAATTCCCGAAACCTGCCCGGCGGCCAGTAAGGAATGATGAAAATCATACGAGCAGCAATCATGTTGAAAGACGGTATGCCGCTGTTGTGTATACCTTTCTACCCGCTCGTTTTCAATCCGGATACACGACTTCGACCGCCCCGGCGGACAGCCACGCGCGCAAGCCTTCCAGCAGGGCGTCGTCCGGTCTCACCCGCCAGCCGTCGCCCAGCGGCAGATCGCCTTCGGCCTGCGCGTTGCGGTAACCGACCCGCACGAAACAGTCGCTCCCGGCGGTGCGGAAGGGCGTGAGCAACGCGGCGAGGCGTTCGATCGCCGCGCCGGCATGACCGTTTATCTTTTCGGCATCGAGCCGCAGATTCAGGGCGCGGGCATGGCGGCCCCGCGCCTCGCCCAGCGTCAACAAACGGTCGGCGACGATGCGCATGCCATCCGAAAATTCGTCCTTGTTCGCCTTGCCTTCGATCACCAGCACCTCATCGACAACGATCTTGCCGCGCTGCGCGTCGAGCACTTCGCTATAGACCGTCACTTCACGCGGCTCGGTGCCGTCGTCGAGCAGCACGAAAGCCATCTTGCCGCGCGCGCCAACCTTGGTGCGCACTTCCATCACCACGCCGGCCAGCGTTACCGGATCGCGCGAGGCGGTCAGTTGCGAGAGGGGCCGCCGGACGAAGCGGCGCACTTCGTCCCTGAAGGCGTTGAAGGGATGGCCGGAGAGGAAGAAACCGATGGCAAGCTTTTCTTCCTTGAGCCGTTCGCGTTCGCTCCATGGACGCACCGCGACGAATTCGAGCGCCGCGCCCGCCGCTTCCGGGATCAGGTCGAACAGCCCGCCCTGCATGGCGCTGGCCGCGCGCTGTTCGGCGGCTTCCATCGCCAGTGCGACGGTCGCCAGTATCTGGGCGCGGTCGCGCCCGGCATGACCGGCAAGCGCATCCATGGCCCCGGCGCGGATCAAGGCTTCGACGACCCGCCGGTTGACCTGGCGGCGGTCGATGCGCTCGCAAAAGTCGAACAGGTCGCGGAACGCCCCGCCCTGGGCGCGCGCGGCGAGAATGGCGCGCGCGGCGGGTTCGCCCACGCCCTTGATCGCGCCCAGACCGTAACGGATGGTTTTGCGATCGACCGGCACGAAACGGTAGTCGGAGGTATTCACATCGGGCGGCAGGACGGCAAGGCCGTTGGCGTTGGAGACGGCATCCTCGAAAAAGACTTTGACGGTATCGGTGTTGTCGAGATCCGACGACAGGGTGGCTGCCATGAAGGCCGCGCAGTGGTGCGCCTTGAGCCAGGCCGTCTGGTAGGTCACGACCGCATAGGCGGCGGTATGCGATTTGTTGAAGCCGTATTCCGCGAACTTGGTCATCAGGTCGAACAGGCGTTCGGCCAGTTGGGGATCGTAGCCTTTCTTCTGCGCGCCTTCGGCGATGATGCCGCGGTGCTTGGCCATTTCCTCGGGCTTTTTCTTGCCCATCGCCCGCCGCAGCATGTCGGCGCCGCCCAGAGTGTAACCGCCGACGATCTGCGAGATCTGCATCACCTGTTCCTGATACACGATGACGCCGTAAGTCGGCTCCAGGCACGCCTTGAGGTCGGGGTGGAAATAGTCGATGGCCTGCTGGCCTTTCTTGCGCAGTATGAAATCGTCGACCATGCCGGAACCGAGCGGCCCCGGACGATAGAGCGCGAGCACGGCGATGATGTCCTCGAAGCGGTCGGGCGCAAGCTTCCTGAGGAGCTTTTTCATGCCCTCCGATTCGACCTGGAAGATCGCCGTCGTGTTGGCGTCCTTGAGAATCCGGTAAGCCGCCGGGTCGCGGAAGCCCAGGCTCATCAAGTCGGGACGGCTGCCTTCGAGGCGTTCGACGTAATCGAGCGCCAGTTCGATGATGGTGAGGTTGCGCAGGCCGAGAAAGTCGAACTTCACCAGCCCCACGGCCTCCACGTCGTCCTTGTCGAACTGCGATACCGGCGTGGCGTCGTCGCCGTCGGCGATGTAGAGCGGGCAAAAATCGGTGAGTTTGCCCGGCGCGATCAGCACGCCGCCCGCATGCATGCCGACATTGCGCGCCAGACCTTCGAGCGGTTCGGCAAGACCCCACAATTTCTGGATGGATTCGCCGTCGTTGCCGTCCTGCATCATCTCGGCGATCTGCGGCTCCATCTCGTAGGCTTTGGCGAGCGCCACCGGCTTGGGGCCTTCGAGCGGGATCAGCTTGGAGAGCCGGTCGCACAGGCCGTAAGGCAGATCGAGCACGCGCCCCGCGTCTCGCACCACGGCCCTGGAGGCCATGGTACCGAAGGTGGCGATCTGGCTCACGGCGTCCTTGCCGTAGCGCGAACGCACATACTCGATGACGCGGTAACGGTTGTCCTGGCAGAAGTCGATGTCGAAGTCGGGCATGGATACCCGCTCCGGGTTGAGGAAACGCTCGAACAGCAAGGCATATTCGAGCGGATCGAGATCGGTGATGCGCAGGCTGTACGCCACCAGCGACCCGGCCCCCGAACCGCGCCCCGGCCCGACCGGCACGCCGTTATCCTTGGCCCACTGGATGAAATCGGCCACGATCAGAAAGTAACCGGGGAAACCCATCTGGACGATGGTATCGATCTCGAACCGAAGCCGTTCTTCATAGCGGGGCCGCTGCCGCTCGCGCTCCGCCTCGTCCGGGTAAAGCTGGGCGAGACGCGCCGCCAGCCCCGTGCGCGCTTCCCGCGCGAGATAATCGTCGAGGCTCATCCCCTCCGGCGTCGGGAAGCGCGGCAGGAAGCTCTTGCCCAATTGCACGGTCAGCGAACAGCGCCGGGCGATTTCGACCGCGTTTTCCAGCGCCTCGGGAATGTCGGCGAAAAGCGCGCACATCTCCGCCTGATTCTTGAAATACTGCCCGGCAGTGAATTCACGCGGGCGGCGCTTGTCGGCCAGCACATAGCCACTGGCGATGCAGACCCGCGCTTCGTGCGCCTCGAAATCCTCGCGCCGCAGGAATTGCACCGGATGCGTAGCGACCACCGGCAATCCGAGCCGTTCGGCCAATTGCACCGCCTGCCGCACATACGCTTCCGCGCCGGGCTGGCCCGCGCGCTGCAACTCGATGTAATAGGCATCGGGAAAGAGACGCGCCCACTCCCCCGCCAGCTTCCCGGCCAGTGCGGCATTGCCGCCCGCGAGCGCCTGCCCGACATCGCCCGCCAGCGCGCCCGACAGGCACAACAGACCGCTTGCCGCCCCGCCCTCGAACCATGCGCGCCGCAGCATCGCGCGGCCATGCGTCTTGTTCTCCATCCAGGCGCGCGTCAGGAGTTCGCACAGTTGCCCGTAACCCGTCCGGTTCCGGCAAATGAGCAGCGCCCGGTACGGCTTGTCGCGCTCCCTGTCGCTCTCGATCCAGACATCCGCGCCGACGATGGGTTTTATCCCCTTGCCGCGCGCGCTTTTGTAGAACTTGACCATGCCGAACAGATTGGCGAGATCGGAAATCCCCAGCGCGGGCATTCCGTCGGCGGCGGCGGCGGCAAGCGCCTGGTCGATCTGGACGATGCCGTCGGTGATCGAGTACTCGGTATGCAAGCGCAGGTGGACGAAGCGGGGAGCGCGCGGCGCGGCGGCGGCAACAGGAGAGGCAGTAGCAGTCATCGCCGCATTTTACTTGCGCTTCGCCTTTCCGCCGCCTCGACGAACCAAAAACAATGCGTCCAATTCTTCCGGGAACAGGAACGCGACGACCCGATGCTCAACCACCTTTCCTCGGGTGCCGAAGCCCTCGCGCGAGCATCTGCCATGGACAGCGCACGGATCGAGCGGTATTTGCGAAATACCAACGTTTTTGAATATTCAGTCCGAAGATATTGACGAGCTACATAAAACCGCGATAGGGTACGGCGGTCATTGACTCAAGGCACTTTGTCATGAGGGGCTTTATTCTTCGTTGCAGCCGTACTCGCTTGCTCGCTTGCTCGC
>JAISCE010000009.1 GCA_031265765.1 Azoarcus sp. | reverse complement strand
TTGTGCCATTTTTGTGCCGTTTTCATGAGTCGCCCGTCATCGTCATGGGATTCCCGCATGCGGGAAAAACGTAGCGGCATCTTACGCTCATTCAAACTGTGTGTGCAATTTTTCTCACTATTTTTTTGTCACGCCGGTTCGAGGGGCGGGGGGCGGTCAGTTTTCTTCCCGGATTTCCACGCCGCCGGTTTCCATGTCCCAACGCGCGCGTATGACCATGTCTATCGGGTACGGCTCGAACCAGTACGTCGCTTCGATCCGGAAATGGGCATAGTTGTGATGTTCGGTATCCATGTTGTGGGCAATGGATACGTTCAACGATTTCGGGAGAATGCGCGGTTCAAAATAGGCGATGACGTGTTGTATTTTTTGCGCAACGGTCTTGAGTTCGGCTTTGGTGAACCGGATGCCCGCCAAGGGCGGAATGCCGAAGTTGACGACCGAGAACCTGGCTTTCGGAAAACGATCCATCGGCAACTGGGTGTCGAGATTGGTGCAGTTCAGCAGCCAGGTTAGATCCCGCATGACGGTTTTCCGGAAGTCGCCGCGGTTCATGGCGCCATGGCTGCGTTGCGAGAGCCTGTCCAGCAGCGCCGGGACGAATAAATCGCCGCGATGCGCCATGCGTCCGGGTTTAGTCACTGGACATCCCTCCATCCATGAGCAGGCAAAACAGGTCTTCGTCGGGTACGCCGCGATGGATGAGTTGCCTGGGCGGCAGCCGGGGGGAGGGTTGCGCCCACCAGAAGCTGCGGCTGCCGCGTTCGCCGAACAGCGCGGGAAGATCCGGCCATGAAAACCAGGCTTTCCGGGCGCTGGCGGCATTGTCGTCAATGCCCAGTTCGTCCAGGATGCTCGCGGCGGTAGAGGTTTGCCCGGATTCGCGGGCCATGAGTTGCGCCAGGAGGCTGTTTACGCCTTCGACCGCGATGCGTTCGCCGACGATGCGCCGTATCGCCGCATCGACGCGATACTGCCAGCGGCTCTCCGGCGGCAGTGCTTCGCACACGCCGGATTCGTCGAAGGAGCGCAACACCATCAAGGGCGAACATCGCCCCACTTTGTCGATGCTCGGCGCGACACAGCCAATGAGCGCGGACTTGTCCCATATGCCGGCATTGACGGCGAAGTGCCACACGGGGGAGACGAGATAAGCGTCCCGCCATTCTTCCGACCATGTCCGCACGAGCGCCGCCATGCCGGACGACATCCATGCATGAACGGCCGCTTGTACGGGCGGCGGCATGCCCCTGCCCGCGAAGTCGCCGACCGAGGGCAATTTTCCAAACCAGCCCATGTAGTGCGAAGATGAAAAAAAACCGGCCATCTCGTGTTGTCTCAGCCGTTTTCCTGCCCGAGGGGCAGGATGCGCGTCGTCACTTCTTCCCGTTCGCCGACCCATATGGACAGGACGCTGTAGTTGTCCTGTCCGGGCGCTTCGGGATCGGGTACGGCGCGCATCAATTCGTCTACCCATTGCTCGGGCGTCTCCGCGTGCCGAAGCAGGATTTCCATGATGGTTTCGTCGACGCTCTCCCACAGGCCGTCGGAGCACAGCAGGAAGGTGTCGCCGGAGCGCAGGGCGAGCGGTTCGTCGCAGACGACGCGCTCCGGTACGTCTTCGCTGCCGACCGCCGCGTACAGCAAATTCCTTTTCCGGTTGCCGCGCAATTCGCCGGTGAAGATGCCTGCGTCGATCATGGATTGCAGAACGCTATGGTCGGTCGTCAAAATGTGCGCCCGACCGCTGCGGAACAGGTAGATGCGGCTGTCGCCGAGGGAACTCCAATAGGCCAGCGCCCGTTCCGTATCCAGCATCAGCACCGCGATCGTCGTATCCATGCCGGGAAACTGCGGGTGCGCCCCGCGCGCTTCGTGCAAGGCTTCGCGCGCAACGTCGATCGATGCGCCAATCGCGGCCAGATCGACCTGGGGCGCGGCGGAAAAGCGTTTCAGCACTTGTTGCACGACGGTTTCCGAGGCAACCGCGCCGCCTTCGTATCCGCCGGTGCCGTCGGCAAGCACGAAGCAGCCCAGTGTTTCATTGGCGCAAAAGCCGATGGCGTCTTCGTTGCGTTCCCGTCCGCCACGTTCGCTTTGCCGCGCTACCGATAGTCTCATCATGGCTTGTCCGCCTTCTCGCCGGCTTGCAGGGTTCGGATCGCGTCTTCATAAGCCTTGACGAAGGCGGCGCCGAAAAAGCTCTGGAAGCGGTCGGCGACGCTCGCCTGGGTCTCCGCGAAATAATGTTCGTAGGCGTCCCACAGCCTGGCCTTGCGCCGCGACGGCATCGCCTGGTCGAGCAGGCCGCGCACGGGGTCGTTGTTGCCGATCAGCGCCGGATTGAAGCATTGCAGTATGTGGTTGAATGCCGAACGCATTCCCGAGACGAGTCCGATCTGATGGGCGCGCAAATCGGTGAAGGCGCTCCGCACCGCTTCGACCGGTCCCATGAACCCCGGGAACGGTTTGCCGAGCAGGTACAGCAGGGCGGCGTCGCCGTCGGACGAGAATTTGAGCGGGTTGTTGCGCTCCGGCGCGATCAGGGTGACATTGGCCCGGACTTCCTGTTTAACGATCGCCCGGCTGGCGATCAAGTCCACTGTCCCTTGTGCGTAGTTCCGCAGCATCTGGCCGAGTGTTTTCATGAAGGTCTCGTCCAGCGCCGTTCGTCCGGGCAGGTCGATACCCAATCCTTCGATGAACGCTTTGCAGAGTTCTTCCGCATCCGGCGAAGCCGCGGCTTCGACCTGCGCCGGTTCCGGAGCGAACGCCACGGCGGCGGCGGGTTGGGCGGGTTGGGCGGGTTGGGCGGGAACGGGCGGCGCGGCGGCGGGCGGCGCGGCAACGGCAGCCGCACGGCCATCGTCCGGCAGGGAAGCGCCGGACGATGGCGCTGCTTGCTTTCCGCCGGACGCAAGACCAAGACCGGCAATGAGGTCGTCGATATCGCCCAGGTCGCCGACGAGGCTGCCGGGCGGCGGCGCGATGGGATCGTCGATGCCGCCGAGATCGCCGATAAGGCCGCCGGGCGGCGGGGGTGAATCCTTGCCGGGGCCGGGCGGCGGCGCGATGAGATCGTCGATGCCGCCGAGATCACCGATGAGGCCGCCGGAGGACGGCGGGGATGAATCCTTGCCGGGGCCGGGCGGCGGCGAAGGCGGCTGCTGCCCGGCTGCCCGGCCGGACGATTCCGGCAGGTTGAACAGGCTGCCGAGATCCGAGCCGTGCGTGAGATCCATATGCGCCGCGCCCACGTCGTTGTTTTTGCCGGATTGCAGAATATCGTCGAACGCGCCGCCGCTTCCACCGCCATCGCCGAATATCGCCAGGGGATCGAGGCTGGGGTCGCACACCGGTTGCCCGCCCGCCGTCCTGCCGGAAAGCGGATCGCTCACCAGTTCGCGTGCCATGTTTCCGGCATCCTCGCCATTGATTAGTCCGTCGCTTTTGCTGTCGAGGCTGCCGAGTTCGAGGCCCCGCTCGTTGAGCGTCTGCATGGGGTCGCGCCGGTCGGCGGCGGAGCCGTGCATGAGCGCGCCGAGAGGATCGTCGCCTTCTGGCAGGGATGCCGGCGCCGGCCCGGCGCCGCCGAGGGCGGCCGAGGCGAGGAGATCGTCGCCCGGGACTGCCGCGACAGCCGGAGCCTGCGCCGTGTAACGCACTTGCAGGACATAGCCGCCGAGGGAGATTCGATCCCCGTTCCGTAGCGTGCAGCCCACGCCCGGCCCGAGTTCGCTGTTGTTGACGAACACCATGTTCGCACCGCTGATGTTGCTGACCCGGTATGCGCCGCTGGCTTCACGCTCCAACTGCAAATGCCTACGCGATATCACGTTCATCGGATCGGGCAAGACGACGGCATTCCCAGCGCCACGCCCGACGGTGGCGCTCTCGCCCGAGACCGCGCCCGCAATCGGCACTACGGGCGGTAGATCGTTGTAGGTCAACGCCTGGATTTCAAGCATGACTGCTCCTTCATCGTCCGCTGTTCGAGGCCGGGGGCGGCGAACAACTCCCCCGCACGACGATGCGCTCGTTTTTCTTGAGGTAGAAGTCCGCCGAAAACGGCGGGTCGCGCGGGCATTCGATACTCAGGACGTGCCGCCCCGGCGCGATCAGTCCGATGCGGCCCGCCCGCGTCATGCCGCCCAATTCCATTTTCTTGCCGTCGACCCGGAAAACGGCATCGTCCAGGCTCCGCACGACCAGATGCGGCATATCCGCTTCGGCGCGCTCGAACGTCAGTACCGGTATCTCCCGGCCCACCGGCGTTTCGGTTTGCGGCGCGGATTCGGCGTCGGACGCGGCGGCGGCGGCATTCGCGGACGCGGCAAGGCCGGCCACGCCTTTCCTGGCCGCGCCCGCCGCCGAATCCGCCGCCCTGCCCGTGAGCTTGTCCGCCGCGCTGTTCATGGCCCCGGCGGGAGAATCCGGCGCGTCCCGCGGGTCGATGCCGACTTCCTTGAGTCCGGGTGGCATCGCGCCCGCGGTTTGTTCCCCGCCTGAAACGAAGTCGCTCATTTTTCTTGCCATGCTCTCTTGCCGCAGGGTTTCCGGCGAGGGCGGCGCGTCGAAAAGCGTTTCGCAGCCCGCGAGCCAAACCGCCGCGCCCGCCAGCATGGCGCTTGCAAGCCAGCCGCGATGCGATCCGCCCATGCCGTTTGCCGTCGCCATCTCTCAAGCCTTCGGGGAGAGCGCCGGATCGCCGCCGTCCTGCCGCGCGGCCATGCCGGTTTCGCCCGCTCCGGGCAAAGCGCCGGACGGCCCCGCGCCGCCGCCCTCTTTGCCGGACAGCACGGCAAGAACCGCCGCGGCGAGAACCAGCAGCGCCGCGAGCAGGACGGCCCATCTCACGACGGCGGCGTTTCCGCGAGGCGCGCCGGGCAAGGACGGCGGGACGGCGGTTCCCCGCCCTTGCGAAGCCGCCGCCCGGCCGGGCGGCGCGTCCCGCGGCGGCGCGGGGATCGGCGCATGGCCTTCCGCGGCCTTCAGCAACGACTGGACATAGACTTTGACGTTTTGCGGACGCCCGCGCGGTTTCACGGCCAGCCCCGCATCGACGACCTTCAGCACACTGGCGGGCAAATCCGGCGTGGCGAAGCTTGCCAGCGGCCTGAGCGTGTCTTTCATGATCCGCGCCACCGAAACCGTCGGCATGCTGCCGGTCACGAGCAGGTATGCCACGGCGGAAGTCGCGTAGAGGTCCGTCCAGGGGCCGAGGGCGAGTTCGTCATCGTCGTTGCTGTATTGCTCGATCGGCGCGAACCCCGGTTTGAGGATGATCGTGGTCGGGTCTTCTCCGCTTAGTTCGGTATGACGCGCCGCGCCGAAATCGAGCAGTACCGGCGCGCCGCTTTTCAGGATCAGGATGTTGTCCGAGGAGATGTCGCGGTGATAGCAATCCACCGAATGGATCTGCGCCAGCCCGTCCAGCACCGGCAACAGCAGGGAGAACAGGTCTTCCGTGGTTTTCGCGCGGAAGCCGCCGCGCACCATTTCGCGCAGGGTCTGGCCCCGGTAGAAGGGCATGACCATGTAGGCGGTGCCGTTGGCTTCCAGCAGGCGCAATACCGAAACCAGCGCGGGATGTTTGAATTTCGCCAGGATGTGCGCTTCATTGACGAAGCGCCGCATGCCTTTGACGAACAGTTCGCGCTTGTCGGCAAGGCGCACTGTCACTTGCGCGCCGTCCGAACGTGTCGCCAGGCTGCCCGGCAGGTATTCCTTGATCGCCACTTCGCAGTCGAGCATTGTGTCGTGGGCCAGGTAGACGATGCCGAAACCGCCTTCGCCCACCACCGATCGAATGAGGTATTCCTGCAAGCGCGTACCGGCGGGCAGCGCGTTCATCGGGGCGACCGACGCGATCCCTTGTTCATTGGCCATTTCGATTCACCGTTCCGATAGTCGTTATCGAGGCTTCAGCGCGCCCGCCCGCCCGCGTCCATGTCCCGCATCTCGAATTCATACACGAATTCGTCATTCTCGGCCCTCAGCGTTATCCGCTGCAACCCTTGTCCGGCAACGAGTCCTTCGAGATGGCGGCGGCTGATCGCGGGCAATACCGAGTTGGTCAGGATCGCGTCGATCATGCGGCCTCCCGCGTCGGCGGTGTTGCAGCGTTTGATGACCAGTTCGACGGCGGAAGGGTCGTAGTCGAAGGCGGCATCGTGCGAAGCGGCAATCCGCTTCTGGATGCGTTTCAGTTGCAGGCGGACGATGTTGGCGAGCGTTTCCGCGTTCAAGGGGTAGTACGGCACGACGATCAGGCGTCCGAGCAGGGCGGGCGGAAACACTTCGAGCAGGGGTTTGCGCAGGGCGCCGGCTATCGTTTCGGCATCGACCGGCAGTTCGGGATCGGCGCACAGGCTCATGACGAGATCGGTGCCGACATTCGAGGTCAGGATGATGACGGTATTGCGGAAGTCGATTTGCCGCCCTTCCCCGTCTTCCATGCGCCCTTTGTCGAAAACCTGGAAAAAGAGTTCGTGTACGTCGGGATGCGCTTTTTCGATTTCGTCGAGCAGCACGACGCTGTACGGACGGCGGCGCACCGCTTCGGTCAGCACGCCGCCTTCGCCGTAGCCGACGTAGCCGGGCGGCGCGCCCTTGAGGGTGGAAACCGTGTGCGCTTCCTGGAATTCGCTCATGTTGATGGTGATGAGGTTCTGTTCGCCGCCGTAGAGGAATTCGGCCAGCGCGAGCGCGGATTCGGTCTTGCCGACGCCGGACGGCCCGCACAGCATGAACACGCCTATCGGTTTGTTCGGATCGTCGAGCCTGGCGCGCGATGTCTGGATGCGGCGCGAAATCGTGGTCAGCCCATGCCGCTGCCCGATCACCCGGCGTTCGAGGTTGTCGACGAGGTCGAGCACCGCCTGGGCTTCGTTGCGCAGCATGCGGCCCACCGGGATGCCCGTCCAGTCCGCGACGACCGAGGCGATGGCCTGGTCGTCGACCGCCGCCAGTACGAGGGCGCGCTCGCCGCGCACATCCGCCAGTTCTTTTTCCAGATTTTCCAGTTCGGCGAGCAGTTCGCCGCGCGAAGCGGCGGGAGCCGGCGCGGCTTCGGCGCTTGCCGTTTCCGTGTTCGCCGTTTCTACGTCCGCCGCGGGGACGTTCTCCGGCGCGGCATCTTCTTCGACGGATTTTTCGCTGTCTACGGGCGCGGCAAGCCGGTCGCGCAATTCGACGATGCGCGCAATCAGCGCCTTTTCTTTTTCCCAACGCTGTTCCAGTTCGCTCTCGCGGGCCGCCAGTTCCGCGAGTTGGGCGCGGATTTCGCCGCTTCGCCGGGCATTGCCGATGCCGGCGGCTTCTTCCTGGCGCAGCATTTCGCGTTCGGTTTCCAGAACGTCGATGTGCCGCTGGCAATCTTCCAGTTCGCCCGGCGTCGTATGCTGGCTGATCGCCACGCGCGCGGCGGCGGTATCCAGCAGGCTGACCGCTTTGTCGGGCAGTTGCCGCGCCGGGATGTAACGATGCGACAAGGAAACCGCCGAGCGAATGGCGCTGTCGAGCACCCGCACGCGATGGTGCTTTTGTAATGCTTTGGCGACGCCCCGCAGCATCGCCACGGCTTTCGCTTCGTCCGGTTCCGCGATCTGCACGACCTGGAAACGCCGGGTCAGCGCCGGGTCTTTTTCGATGTATTTCTTGTACTCGGCCCAGGTGGTGGCGCCAATGGTGCGCAAGGCGCCGCGCGCCAGCGCCGGTTTGAGCAGGTTGGCGGCATCGCCCGTACCCGCCGCGCCACCCGCGCCGATCAGGGTATGGACTTCGTCGATGAACAGGACGATCGGCTTGGGGGAATGCTGTACTTCTTCGATCAGCTGGCGCAGGCGTTGCTCGAATTCTCCTTTCATGCTCGCGCCCGCTTGCAGGAGGCCGATGTCGAGCGAGCGCAGTTGAACGCCTTGCAGACTCGGCGGTACGTCGCCGCTGGCAAGGCGTTGCGCGAAGCCTTCGACCACGGCGGTCTTGCCCACGCCCGCCTCGCCGGTGAGCAGGGGGTTGTTCTGCCGCCGCCGCATCAGGATATCGACCATCTGGCGGATTTCGTCGTCGCGCCCGGTCACGATGTCGAGTTCGCCCTTGGCGGCGCGCTCCGTCATGTCGACGGTGAATTTGTGCAGGGCTTCCTGCTTGCCCATGGCAGCCGGCGCCATCGCGCCGGAGGTCTCGCCGGGCGCGGCGCTGTCGCCGAAAGTCCGATCCGCGCTCGCCGCGCCGTCCTCGGGGCTGCCCGCCACCAGCGAGGCCAGTTTCGCCTGCATGTCGCCGGTGTCGATCCGGGTGAATTGCGGCGAAAGCGCCAAAACCGCGCCACGTAAGGTCTTGTCGGTCAGGAGCGTGAACAGCAGGTGCGCGCTGCGTACCGCCGTGGCCCCGAAGGCGAGCGAAGCATTGACCCAGGCCCGTTCGGCCGCCAGGTCGATGTCGCCCGATAAGTCTTCGATTGCCAGCGCCCCGTTGGACAGGCGTTCGAGCGCGGCGAGCAGGTCGGCGGCCAGTTTGCCGCCATCCACGCTGTAATGCCGCAGGATGCGGTGTATGTCGCTATCGTCGAGCTGGATCAGTTGATAGAGCCAGTGGCTGAGTTCGACATAGGGATTGCCACGCAATTTGGCGAAGACGGTCGCCGATTCAATGGCTTTATGCAGCACGGGGTCAAGCTTTCCGAAAAGTGCGACACGGCTGATTCTGGACATATTCACCTCGATGTTTTCCTGCTTTGAACAAAATCCTTTGGCGGGGCGAAGCATGGAGCCTTGCCCCCCGGTATATCGACGGCAATCATGCCGCCCGCGCGCCTGCGCGTTCCCCTTCCAGGACGAGATCGCCGCGATCTTCACCGGCGGGCGAACGTCCGAGCCAGGTCGTCCAGCCCAGCATGCACGCCGCCACGCCGAGCCGCGCCGCGGGAACTTCGTCATGCCGGAGGATGAGACGGAGATCCCATGAAAATTCGTAGCTCACGTAGTTGCGCACCCAGTCGCGCAACTGTCGGAAAAATTTGTTTCCGGGCAGGAAGGTCATGTATTCGGCAAGTTTCAGGGGGCCTGCGTGGATGCGGAAGCGGTGCTGGCGGTCGAGCGCCGATACGCCGCAAACCGCGCCGCGCCCCAACCGGCTGGCGGCGGTTTCCAGGCCCAGGAAGGTGAGATCTCTTTCGTCGAGGCGCAGCCAGTGCGGCATCCACTCCTGGATGCGGAAGGGGCAAGCGAAAAACAGCCGCAGAATCGCGGCCAGCCCTTCCGGGTTGCGCGTCAGTCTCGCCAGGTGGCCCGCCATATGGCATTTGGCGTGACCGGGAATCGCGTCGCCATCGGCGAGGGCCGGTTCGCCGTACCCGATCAGGCTGCTGGCATAACGGGAAAAGTGGTCCGCCCCCGGCCGGTCGAGGCTGGCCGTCGCCTGCACGCGCGCCCAGGCGCGGTAGAACAGGAGCGCGAAACGGTGGTGGAAGATGTCGAGAAAGGCTTGCAGGGTGTAATCGCCGTCGTATTCGCCGCGTTCGCGCGCGAATTCGGTGAAATGCAGCGGCATCGGGCCATTCGGCCCGAACAGCCCGAACGCCGCCTGTTCGATGCGGATGCGGCCATGGCCGTCGCCGCCGAATCCGGTCAGCGTCGCCGGGGCGAAATTGAGCGAGGGCGTCTGGCCGATGCGCACGATTTCGTCGCGGGGATGCAGGGCCGTGCCGAAACGGGGATGGCCGGGATTGCGCGCTTCCAGCCATCGCATGATCTCGAACCAATCGAAGCGCCACGGCGTCTCGCGCAGTTCGGCATCGAAAGGCGCATCGATCGAGGCGGCAATGGCTTTGGAAGCGGCGGCGGCTTTATTTTGCGCCCGGTTTTCAGGCATCGGGCCGCCCCCCGAAGCGAGGCGGCCACGAGGCGATCGCGCCCCGCGTCGCACTATGGAGTGACAGTTCGCAGAACATGTTCATGGATACATGCCGCGCCAGGAATTGTTCCAGCACACAGCCGAACAGAAAGGGACTGCTGCCCTCGAAAAGCACTTCGTCGACCGTGATCCTGACGCCGACGCCGCGCCCGAACACCAGCGGCCCGGAACCCGGCAGCCGCCGCGTCACGCCGGAGGCTTCTACCTCGACGATGGATTCGCCATGCTGCGCCACGGCGGGGTTGCCCAGCGCCGCGTATAGATCCAGCAAGCCCCGTATCGCCACCGCGCCGCTTTTCGGGTCCATGTTGCGCAGGGAGAGGTAGTTCAGCGACAGATGGCTGATGAGACGCCAGGTCATCTCCCGCTCGGCCACTGAAAAATGCGGACGCGAGGGCCCGCGCAGGATGCGCGCCCAACTCACCGGCATTTCGCTCTCCACCGACAGGTCGCGCTCGCCGCTGGCGGGGATGAGCAGCGGCAAATCGCGGTTGGTCAGCAGCATCGATATGCCCAGTTGGTCGATATGGCGCGGCCACGGCGCTTCGTTCGCATCGACGAGCGAGAGGAAAACCTCGGAACCGGCATAGCTCGAACGCGCGCCGCTGCGCTCCGAGGAGTCCGACAAGCGCCGGCCTTCGCGCCGCGTCGTGAAATAGGCTTCGCAACCGCCGTCGTCGACGCCGATGTAGCGGTAGAAAGGCGCGAAGCGGCTGATCGGGGTGTTGCCGCGGTCGAAGCCTTCGGCGGCATCGATGCGGTAGACCTCGTAGTCGAGCGGCCTGGCGCGATCCGGAACGACGTGGTGTTCGACGCCGGAATGCGTCAACACCAGGCGGTCGCCACGATGCTCGAACACATTGACGACCGGTACGCAATCCAGCTTGAAATTGTCTTCCTTGACCGACCCGGCAAGCGGGCCGGCATCGCAGTCGAGCAAGACCGTGAGGTCGAAGGCATCCTTGCCCAGACGGGTGAGCGGCGCGCGTAGGCCATTGATGGAAAAGAACAGGAAGCGTTGCGGAAAGGCGAAATACTCGTGCAGTAGCCGGTAGCCCTGGAATACCCTGGGATCCGCCGGCAAGAGCGCCTGATCGGCGTCGAAGCCTTCGGGACGCAGGGCGGCGGCGGACAGGAAGACGGGCGCGCCGCCTCCGGGAGAACTCACCATCACGCCGAGGCAATGCCCGATCAAGGCTTCGTAAATCCGCGTCGCCAAGGCATCCTGCGCCGCCACGAAGAACACCAGGCGCTCGGGATGATCCCGCGCGGCGTCCGCGGGGATGCAATATCTCAGGCGCAGGCGGATTTCGCCTTTCGCTTCCTTGCCGCGCGTGCGGCTTACGGGCGGCAAATCTCCAACGGGTATCCCGGCGGAGGCGTCATGGATTTCGAGCGGCCATGCTTCCATGTCCTGCGCGGTCACGAACGTACAAGGCGTCAAGCTTCCCGGCGCTCTGCCGCTCTTGAGCGCCGTGCCGCGCGGCAGGCGCGCGACCGCTTCTTTCTTGGCGCTGGCTTCCCTGTCCAGCGGTATCTGCACGATCGCCATTGCGGGCGTCGGCGCAAGGTAATGCGGAAAAACGACTTCGAGCAGGTGTTGCGAAAATCGCGGGAATTCGGCATCCATCTTCAAATGGATGCGGGCGGACAGGAAGGCGAATCCTTCCAGCAGACGTTCGACATACGGATCGGCCACCGCGCCGCCCTGCATGCCGAGATGACCGGCGACCTTCGGAAACGAGGCGGCGAACTCCGCGCCCGCTTCCTGCAAATAGGCCAATTCCCGGTTGTAATAGTCAAGAAATCTCGCATCCATGCGCACGCCGCCCTATTGCATGTTCTGCGGACATCTGAAGCTGCTCAGTTCCGGAAGTTTGAACGGGTTGTGAACACTCGTCGGCCTGATTTCAAACGTCGCCATGCGTCCACCCACGCTGAGCGTGACGTTGAAAACGTCCGGCGCCGCGCCGGAGCGGATTTCGCCGCGCCGCTCGAACAGCCGGTGCAAGGCCCACAGGCCGGATTCGGAGACATCGTTGACGCCATTCTGGACGAGCGGCGACAGTGTCAGGCGAACCTGGCCGCCGCTGTCCCGGGGCCAGGTAATCGAGGTCGCCACCTGCGGTCCATGGTCGTAGCGTACCGTTTGCCCGCCGATGTTCAGGTTCAGGATCGTGATTTCCCGATCCATTTTCAGCGGTTTGATCGTAAAGGCGATCTGCGGCGAATTACCGTTGCGGAAGAAGGTGTCCTTGATGACGCGCGCCTGGTCGAATGCGCGGGGCAATTTCGTCCCCGGCCCTTGCTGCTGGCGAAATCGTTCCATGCTTCCGCCGGGGCCGAAGACTTCCGCGAAATCGTCGGCGGTCACGCCGACCGCGGCGTCGCGCTTGAACGGATAGCGGGTTTCGATCGCTTTCCGGCAAAAAGCGCCGACTTCCGTTTTCAGGGTGTTGGTGGTATTGCGGACGCTCGCGGCCTTGATGCTCCTGGCGCTGCTCGCGGCAACGGTCTTGACGATGTTCCCGAGCGGCGGCGGCATGTTCCCGGCGGAGGTCGAAAGCTGCGTGACGAGAACCGCCTCGGGCATCGGCATGTTGTTTTCCGCCCGGTAGAGCGCATCCGCCAGCAGCATCTTCAGGTCTTCGAGCCGTTTCATGGCCTGGATCATCGGCGCATTGGCGCCATCCCCGCCGTTGCCGTCGACGAAATTGCGCAACGCGGCGAAGCGGTTATTGACCGCTATCTCGGGAATATCCGCCGGCGCCAGCGGATCGTTCACCCCCGCGGGCAGGATGCGCCGGAGATCGTCCGCCGTGGCATTGGCGGTTCGCCTGGCGCGACCGAGCAGCGACTGATCCGCGTCCTGCCGGGGCGCTTCCTTGTACAAGGTCGTTTCCCGCGCCACGCCCTGCATGAAACGCATCAAGGGCGAATCGACCCCGGCGAGCTTGTCGACGATCTGCGCCGCATCCCGCAGGCCCGCCGGTTCCCTGATGCTGAAATCGTCGATGTAGCGTTGCCAGTACGCGATATAGTCGGTCACATACTGGCGCTTGACATCGCGCGCCAGCCTGCCGGAAGCGATCTCCTGCAAGGTGTTGCGCCCGCTTCCGACCGTGCCGAGCACCCAGGATTCATCCTTGCCGACGAGGTTCAGCGCATTGTCGACCTTCGGCGCGAACAATTCATGGTAACCGCGATAAGTGTAGAGAGACGGCACGCCATGCGTCAGCGAGAGTCCGCTCTTGAGGACGAACACCTGTCCCGCCTGCTCGCCGACTTCGGAAGCCACGGAAAACTCGGGCAGCGCGTTGTCTTGCAGCAGCCTCGTCAAGCGGCGGTAGGCGCGCTGCGAAGTCGTGTATTGCGTCAGGCGCGAGCGGGTCGCATTGACCAGCGAAGCATCCATCGGCGTATCGGGCGGCAGTGCATCCATGGCGATCAAGGCCCTGAAATGCCGCGACAGCGCGGTTTCGGAACCCTGTCCCCAGAGCGCCTTCACGAAATCGAGGAAGGCCTCTTCGTCGAGACGATCCGGGTCGTGCATCATCAGGTAAGCCTTCAGGATTTCGTAGGAAAACTCAATATTTTCGATATTCACGGCGCGCAGCCATTGTTCCAGGGCCGCCTTGACCGTCGGCTTGAAACGCTTGACCAGCAATTGCCGGTACAGGGGATCCGCCCCGGCCTTGAGCTTGCTCCCCTGGTAAAGCCCGAACCGCCAGCGCAGCGCGGGCCGGTCGACATCGAAGGAAGCACTGTCCGGCAAGCCTTCCGCCATATCGAGTATCGGCAGCAAGGCATTGACGTTGGCATCGTTCCGCCGGGGCAGGCTGGCCAGTTCCCTCTCGAATGCGGCGGTTTTCTGGTCGACTTCCGCGATATAGGTCAGGTTGTTGCGATAGCTGGCGCCCCAGGCGAATACCGCGCCGCCCAGCGTGGCCGCGCTGAGCGCGTATGCGCCGACATGCCAGGCATACGAGCGGCGCTCCGCGCGCCGGTCCGAACCGGCGATATGCGCCTCGGCGAAAACGACCTGGCCGAGAAGCTCTTGCAGGAAATACGCCTTGCCCGCCCCGGCGACCGCCGCCTGCCGGGGCCGTTGCGCCGGCAGGCCCTGGCCGAGCGCATGCACGATGCGGTCGAACGACGTGCCTTCCTGCGTGGCGCTGGTGAAGTAAATGCCGCGCAGGAACGGAGAATTCGAGAAGCGCGAGGGGGCCAGCAAATCCGGCGCGATTTCCCGAAGAATCATCGTCAGTGCGGCGAACTGCCGCGGGAAGGCATAAATCAGTTCGCGGCGGCCGAGATCGGGTTCGGCCTGCAAGGTGTCGACCAGTCCGGCGGCGATGCGCGCCTCCAGCAGATCGAATTCCCCAGCGAGCCTGGCCGGGTCGAATTCGTATTTCCCCGAAGGCGCGAGCGGCAGCGTACAACCCCACACCTGCGCCCGCCCGGCGCGGTCGAGCGCCGAAAAATATTCATCAAATCCCAAAAGCATATCGCATTTGTTGATCAGCAAATAGACCGGGAAAGACATCCCCAGATCATTGCGCAATTCGTCGAGCCGGCGGCGCAGGGTCGCGGCATACGCCTGGCGGCCTTCCTGCGTCAGTTCGAGCAAGTCCGAAACCGCCAGCATCACCAGTACGCCGTTTATCGGCTGGCGGCTGCGGTTCTTTTTCAGCAGCGAGAGAAAACCGAGCCACTCCGTCTTGTCCGCTTCCGCGTCGGTTTCATGCGTGGTGTAGCGGCCGGCGGTATCGAGAAACACGGCTTCATTGGTAAACCACCAGTCGCAATGGCGCGTGCCGCCCGCGCCGCGTATCGCCGCGGCGCCGATTTGCTTGGCGAGCGGAAACGACAGCCCCGAATTGAGCAAGGCCGTCGTCTTGCCCACCCCCGGCGCACCGATGATCGTGTACCAGGGCAGTTCATACACATACCGTCCATGCCGCGCGATGCGCCCCCAAAACGTAGTATGGGTATCCGCGAAACGCGCCTTGCGCAATACGCCAAGCGCCTCGGCGAAACGGTCGCGCAAAGCGTCGACCTGCCCATCGCCGGCGGCGGCCGGGTCCGCGCTCAGGGTCGAGCGCAGCATCCCGGCAATGCGCTCGTTCATGCGTCCGGCGCGCCAGCGTCCGAGCAGGAAGCGCAACAGGAACAGGAAAAGAACCAGGCCAATCAGCCAGCACCGCGCCCCGATGGATTCGAGCGGGCGCAGGTCGCCGAACGCGAACAGGGGGCCGGCATACCAGATCAGCAGGAACAGCGCGACGACGCCCAGCGTCACCCACAGCGCACGGGAAAGCGCCCAGCCGAAAATACGCGACAAAAAAGACGAACTCACTGTCCCGTCTCCGATGGATTGAGCTGACTATGAATAGCCTGCGCCGACAGCAGGACGGCGATTTCGACGCGCCGGTTCCGGGCGCGGCCTTCGGGCGTGGCATTGTTTGCGACCGGATCGGCTTCGCCCCGCCCTTCGGCGCGGATGCGGCTCGTCTGCCCGAGATATCCGTCGAGCAGCCCTTTCACCGTTTCGGCGCGCGCCTGCGACAACTCCCAGTTGGAAGGAAAGCGCAGGCTGCGTATGGGCTGGTTGTCCGTGTAGCCCGACACGAGCACATTGCCCCTGACCTCCCGGAGCGCCCCGGCGATGCGCTGGAGCACTTCCTCGTACAGACGGCGGATTTCGACGCCCCCCGACTCGAACAGGCCGCCGCTGCCCGCTTTTTCCTTCAGGGTCACGACGCAACGGTCGGCCCGCTCCGAAACATCCACCAGGCCCTCGGCGATTTCCCGCGCCAGGAAGCGCCTCAAGGTGACGGCCACCGAGGGCGGCATCGTCACCGCGTTCCGCGGCGCTGCGGTTTCCGGCACTTTCAGCGATGTCAGGTGCACATAAGCGGCATCGGAATCCCCGCCCAAGGTAAACAGGAACCACAGATAGCCCCCGAAACCGACCAGGCCGCACAACATCATGACGACCCAGGGCGGAATCAGCCGCCAGGCGGGCGGCGTCGAACTCACCCCCTGCCAGTGCGGCGACAGGCGCTGTTCGTAACCGCCCTTGACGTTGTTGAGAATCGTCGCAATCCGCCGCTTCAGGATTTCAAACTGGGTATAGCCGTTGTTCTCGACCTTGAAACGGCCCTCGAAACCCAGCGCGTTGCAGTAATACAACAACTCGATGAGGTCTTTGTGGCGTTCGGGATTCTGGGCAAGGCGGGCGAGGAGCAGATAATATTTTTCCCCGCCCCAGGCCTCGTTGTGAAAGGACACCAGCAGGCTTTGCTTCGCCCACACGCCCCGACCGCCCCACGGCGTCTGCGCGGCGGCCTCATCGAGCACGGTGCAAAGACAATAGCGCGCGCCCACCAGATCTTCGCGCGACACGCCCACCGACTGCGCGCGCCGCTCGAACTCCTGGATTTCCAATACCAGCCGGTTCCGCAAGGTAGGGAGATCTTTGAGATGGGGAATGCTGCGTATCTGCGGCACCAGATCGAGAAGACGGCTGGCGGCCCACACCAGCGGATTCACGCCATTGGCGGCGCTGTACGCCAGACCGGCAGCGAATACCGGCGGCGGTTGCGGCAACGGCTGCTGCTGCGCGGCACCGGCATCGGTTCCGGCGTCGGCCCCGACGGAAGCTTCCGCCCCGCTCTGCCCCTGAAGCCATTTTGCAACGGGGTCTTCATCCGGATTTTCGCCGCTCATTTGCGAATCGCCCAACATTCAAGGGAAAGGCCGGGGAAATCCCCTGCGACATGCAGCGCCGCCCCCGCGCTTTTTTCCATTTCCTTCCATAGATCGTGCCGGACATCGAGCTCGAAATAGCTGTAGCCCGCATGGTAGGGAAGCTCCCTCGGCGCAACCGGCAAGAGCCGCAGGGCAACGCCGGGAAGTTGCAGGTTGACCAGATCGCGGATTTTTTCGACCGGCCCGATCTTGACCTGGGCCGGGAACTGCGCCTGCACCTGCTCCGTGGGCATGTCCGCATGCACGGCCAGCACGAAAGAAGCCTGCTTGAACAAGGCGCGGTCGGAAACGAGCGCCAGGCGGATGCCGTATTTGTGTTCTTTCAGCTCGATGCGGATGACCGTCTGGTCGAGAACGAGCGCCAGCGCCTGCCGCAAGTCGTCCAGCAGCGGCTGGAAGGTCGTCCGCAGATCGTCATGGACATAGGGCGGATAATTCGTCGCGCGCCGGTTCGCTGCCGAAAACGAGGACAGCTCGCCCGCCAGGGAGAGCAGGCTTGCATAGAGGCGCTCCGGATGCAGCACATCGAGCCGCCCGAGATGCGCCACCAACGGATACCAGCGGTTGATGAGCGTCAGGATCAGGAAATCGCCGACTTCGGAAACCCCGCCGCGCCCGCTCGCCGAAAGACGCCCCGCCAAGGCATCTCCGCGCTGATTGAGCAAGCCGACGACTTCGCCGATGAATCCGGACAAGCCTTCCTGCGAGCCGCAGATCAATGTCGGTGGAATATATTCATGATCCATGCGCAATATGTTGTTCGCCTGCCGCTCGACGATCTTCACCATTCCCATCGAAATCCAGCCATGCGGCACGGCGGTTTCCAGCATCAGGCGGAACCGGGGCACGCAGACCTGGATTTCCGCCGCGCCCGCGCCGGAACCGACCTCATCGGCAGCCTCGAACGCCGCCGCTTTGAATCTCGCCGCGCTGGCGGGGTCTTCGTCGTAGATGATGCTCTCGACACCCGCCCGCAGCGGCGGCAACACCAGGCACACCTTGGCGCCCTGGGCATCCGGGGGAAAATCGAAAGCAAGCGGCAGCGCATTGTCGCCGCCCAGATCGAAAGACGTGCCGTCCGGCATCACCCCCCTGGCGCGCTGTACCGCGACCGTTCCCCGGTTCAAAGCGTTCAGGTCGATTTCGAGCCTGCCGAATCCCCAGAAAAATCCCGTGAAAGCGGTCAGGCCGCGTTGAATACGGGATTCAACATAGCGTTCCTGCTGCTGGAAATGCTGAGGGCGCAGGAACATCCCCTCCGACCAAACGACCTTGTTTTTATAGCTCATGGATTACCCAGGGGAAAAATCGCATCATCGAAACACGAACGCAAAAACACACCGCGCGGGCGCTTTCGCTACTTGGGCTGCTCCTCGTAGATCGCCACGCCCTGTTCGCCCAAAACCACATACAACCGTTTGGTCGGCGACACGGAATTGGACCACGCGCGCCCCGCGAGATAAGGCTCCGGCACTGGCACGATGGCCCGCCAGGCGCTACCGGTCAAATCGCGATAACCGGCGGCGACGCCCAGGAATTTGCTATTGTCCGCGGCGCGTTTGCGCACCAGCCGGATTTCGCCCGGCAGCAGGATGAATTCTTCGCTGGCAAGCAATTCATCTCCAAGCGGCGTACCGTCCTGCCCCATCAATTCAAAATAATCGGCGGCCAGGAACCGTGTGTCATTGGAAAGCTCGAAAAGCCTCACGACGACCGGCGAAGGCCGCCCTTCAATGTTCGGATTGACGCTTTCCGCCGCGCCCAGGCTGATCTCCAGCGGAACGGGAAGCTTCTCCCTTTCTTCGAGTTTCAATGTCCCGAAAAGACCACAGCCGGAAAGAAACGCCCCCGTCAATATGCATAGAAAATGATAAGCAATTGCACGGCCAACCTTTGAATGCATCATTTACAACTCCCCGCAGCCCGCCCCATGAATGTCAAATGCACGCCAAATGGATTTATTGCGTTGACTGGGCGAGGATAGCAAGATACGATAATGTTTGTCCACTATTCTTCTATCCCTTTTTTGAAGCGGCTTCCCCAAGATGGATTCGATCTTCAGCCCGAAGCTTTTCGAGACCGCCGATCACGGTTCTGGCAAAGACTTGGAATATACTCCCGCCTTTGCCGAATTCATGACGCTGGCAGCGCCCCGCGGGGAGCGGCAGGTGGGGGATCATGTCATCCCCGCCCAGGCGCCGGACTGGAGCGGCGTACTCAAAGCGGGAAACGTCCTGCTCGAACAAAGCCACGATTTACGCATTCTCGCCATGATTTGCCAGGCCGCCTTATCCAAATACGGCCTGCCGGGCCTGGCGCAGGGTTTGTCCCTGATGGCGCAATGGATAGAAAACGAGTGGGATTCCCTATATCCACGGCTCGACGACGGCGGCGGCTACGATCCCCTGTTCCGCAGCAATGCCATCTCGGAGATAGCCAACCGGGAAGGTCTGGTCGCCAGCCTGCGTCAGGCGGCGCTCCTGGAGACGCCCATTGGCGCGATCACGATTGCCGCCGTGGAGCATCTGCTCAATGGAAAGCCCGTGGGCGAAGAAGCGGCGGTTTCTTCGCTCGACCAGCTTTCGCGGATCGTCGTGGAAGAAAAGGTCAGGAACCAGGCGCGTCTCGCCGCGATGACTTCCATTTCTTCCGCCCTGGCCACCGTCTCATCCACATGCAAGGCCCGGCTCGAATCGGAATACTGGCCGGACATCGAGTTGCTGGTCGAGACCGTCACCCGCCTCGAACGCTTCATCGCCCCGCTGATCCAGGACGCGACAACGTCCGCCCAGCCGGACGCCGCTCCCCTGCCGCGCGGCGACGCCGCGCCCGCCGCCACGGCGGACGCGGGAAACGCACCGGCGGCGGCCTTGCCCGCGGCGCTGAACACGCGCATCGAGGCATTCAGGGCGCTGGCCCTGGCGCGCCAGTATTTTGAACATCACGAACCGGCGCACCCTGCCCCGCTGCTGATCCAGCGCATCGAGCGATTGGCCGACCTGGGCTTCTCCGCGATCGTCCAGGACTTGATCCCGGCAGGCTTGCAACAGCTACGGACACTGGCGGGCGAACAACAGGAAGGAGACCACTGATCGTGGCAATCCGGCAATTCAAAATAGATTCATCGTTTCCCCCAGGGGTTTCAACGCCATCACAAACGGCACACTTTGACAAGGAGTTCCCATGCCTGAAATAAAAGGAAGCAGCGGCCAGAAATTCATCGCCCGCAATCGCGCGCCCCGCGTACAGATCGAATACGATGTCGAAGTCTATGGCTCGGAAAAGAAAATCCAGCTGCCATTCGTCATGGGCATTCTGACCGACCTGTCCGGCAAACCGAAAGAGGAATTGCCTCCCGTCACGGATCGCAAGTTTCTCGAAATCGATATCGACAATTTCGACGAACGCATGAAAGCCATCAAACCCAGGGTGGCCTTCGCCGTCGACAATACCCTGACCGGAGAAGGGCAAATCGCGATCGATATCACCTTCAACAGCATCGACGACTTCAAGCCGGCGGCCATTGCGAAAAACGTCGAGCCTTTGCGCCAGCTTTTGCAGGCGCGCACCGAACTGAACAATCTGTTGACCTACATGGATGGCAAGATCGGCGCGGAAAACCTGCTCGGCGAGGTGCTGAAAGACCCGGCGCTGCTCAAATCCCTCGCCAGCGCCCCCGCCCAGACCTCCCCCGCCGCCACCGATGACGGCAGCGACAAACAGGAAGATTGACTCCATGCCCAAATCCAACGCTCTCACTTCGGCGACGCCCGGCGCGGCCCTTGCCGACCAGACCGATTTCGCGGCCCTGCTCGAAAAGGAATTCAAACCCAAGACGACCGAACAACGCACCGCCGTCGAAACCGCCGTGCGCACGCTCGCCCAGCAGGCCATCGGCACCGCGATCACACTCTCGAACGACGCTTATCGCACCATCGAGGCGATCATTTCGGAAATCGACCGCAAGATGAGCGAGCAAATCGACATCATCATCCATCATGAAGATTTCCAGAAACTGGAATCGGCATGGCGGGGTCTGCATTACCTCGTCAACAACACCGAAACGGACGAAATGCTCAAAATCCGCTTCATGAACATTTCCAAGAAAGACCTGCACCGCACTTTGCGGCGTCATAAAGGCATTGGATGGGATCAAAGCCCGATTTTCCGGCGCATCTATGAAGAAGAATACGGACAACTCGGCGGCGCTCCCTATGGTTGCCTGGTCGGCGATTACCATTTCGATCACTCCGCGCCGGATGTCGAACTGCTTGGCGAAATAGCGAAAATCTCCGCCGCCGCGCACTGCCCCTTCCTTGCGGGCGCCGATCCCGGCGTGATGCAGATGAAATCCTGGCAGGAACTGGCGAACCCGCGCGACCTGACCAAGATTTTCGAGAACACCGAATACGCCCCCTGGCGCGCCCTGCGCGAATCGGACGATTCGCGTTACATCGGGCTGGCAATGCCCCGCTTCCTGGGCCGCATGCCCTATGGCGCCAAGACCAATCCGATCGACGAATTCGATTTCGAGGAAAACACCGGCGGCGCCGACCACCAACGCTACCTGTGGGTCAACGCCGCCTATGCGATGGCGGTCAACATCAACCGCAGCTTCAAGCTGTACGGTTGGGCAACCTCGATTCGCGGCGTCGAATCCGGCGGCGTGGTCGAAAACCTGCCCTGCCACACCTTCCCGACCGACGACGGCGGCGTGGACATGAAATGCCCGACGGAAATCGCCATTTCGGACCGCCGCGAAGCCGAACTGGCCAAGAACGGTTTTATGCCGCTGATCCACCGCAAGAACACCAGTTCCGCCGCCTTCATCGGCGCGCAAAGCCTGCAAAAGCCCGCCGAATATCACGACCCGGACGCCACGGCGAACGCGAACCTGTCCGCGCGCATGCCCTATCTGTTCGCGTGCTGCCGCTTCGCCCACTACCTCAAGTGCATCGTGCGGGACAAGATCGGATCCTTCAAGGAACGCGAAGATGTCCAACGCTGGCTCAACGAGTGGATCGTGAACTACGTCGACGGCGATCCGCGCAATTCGAGCCAGGAAGTCAAGGCCAGCAAACCGCTTGCGGCAGCCGAGGTCGTGGTCGAAGACATCGAGGGAGACCCCGGCAAGTACAACGCCAAATTCTTCCTGCGCCCGCATTACCAGCTCGAAGGGCTGACCATGAGCCTGAGACTGGTTTCCAAGCTGCCATCGGTCAAGAGCGTCAACGCCTGACGAGCGGAAACAGCAGGAAAACCCGCCCGGCGCGGCCCGCGCCGGGCGGCGTCTACTCTCCGGAAGCCTTCAGCGGATTTTCACGCTCGAAGCTCATCCGGCCCGCTTCTAACATGCTCAAAAGCTCTCCATCCACGATCCATGCCCGGCGTCCGCAGCCGCGCCACACGCCGCCGGGCAGTTCTTTCCAGCAGGTCTCAGCGCCGACCAGAAGCGCATCGCTGCGTTCGTCCGGCATCGGGATATACCTGGAAGGCATATAAGCGACTCTGGCGGGATGCCCGGAAAGCTTGAGGTCGACAGGCGCCCACACCAGTTCCATGGCCTTTTTCGGCACGGGAATTTCCAGGCTTTCGACCATATCGAACGGTATCCAGTAATAAACACCGCCCAAAACGATCTCGATGACCGGCCCCAGCCGTTCGTCGCCATCCGCTATCCACTCGAATGCGGTTTCGCCATGGCATCCCCGGCTTGGCGGCGCCCCGGATAAAGCCGCCTGCCGCAATTCCGCGGCTTTGCCGCCATCCTCCTCGCGCAAGGCGGCAATCATGCTTTCGAGCCATGCAGGCGGCGGCGTCAGCAAATCCGGCAGGATTTTTCCGCCGAACACGGCCTCGCGGGTCTGTTCGGCGCGCACGAGCATCCGGATCAGTTGCGCCTCCGGGGCCAAATCGGCATCGAATTGACAAGCGAGCTGCAATTGCTGCAAGGCTCTGGCGTACTCCCCTTGTACGAGCCGCAGTTGCGCCAGCGCCAGGCGATGGGAAGCCGCCAGCGGCTCGGCACGGATCGCGGCGTTGATCCGTTCTACTTCCTGGGCCAGACCATTGGTAATGAGAGAAGCCATATCGCGAACCCCGTTGATTGAAACAAATAACGATCGCTTCCGCCGTCCGGTTCTTCGGGCAAAAACCGGCGCGGCGTTGAAAGCGGTATCCGTGGCGTCAGGATTTTTCCCGTTTGTCCTCGACGCGCCTGCTTTTTCCAAATGTGCGCTCTATGCCGCCCGGCTCGACCAGCCTGACGACCGGCGTCATCAGCAAGGCTTGTTTGAGACGGTCGGCAACGTGGCGTCTGAAGCGATCCATTTCTTCAAAAGAATCGCTGAAAGCGTCGGGCTTCAGTTCCACCATGACCGTCATCCTGTCCATGCCTGTTTCATTATCCAGCACGATGCGGTAATGCGGCGTCACACCCCGGATGACGGAAAGCGCATCTTCCACCTGGCTCGGAAAGACGTTCGTGCCCCGCACGATGAGCATGTCGTCGGTACGGGCGCGCACCTTGGCCATGCGCGCATGCGTGCGGCCACAGGCGCAGGGTTCGGTGGTAATGCTCGTCAGGTCGTGCGTCCGGTAGCGCAGCATCGGAAACGCTTCCTTGTCGAGCAGGGTCAACACCAGTTCGCCCTCGCGGCCTTCCGGCAATACTTCCCCCGTGGCGGGGTCGACGATCTCCCACAGGAAGTGGTCTTCGGCGATGTGGTTCCGGTCGCGCGAATGCAGGCATTCTCCCGCCACCCCTGGGCCATTGACTTCGGTCAGGCCGTAGTTGTCGGTACAGACGATGTGCATCCGGCTTTCGATCTCGCGCTTCAGGCCCGGCATGC
Source organism: Azoarcus sp. (assembly GCA_031265765.1). Taxonomy (GTDB): domain Bacteria; phylum Pseudomonadota; class Gammaproteobacteria; order Burkholderiales; family Rhodocyclaceae; genus WRNU01. The sequence continues at coordinate 5,428 of JAISCE010000009.1, read as the reverse complement.
AAGGCTCGCCGCCGAAAAGCCCGATCCGCAGGCTCGCCGATTTCCAGTCGAAACCGAGCGCCTCCCCGACCTCGCACATATGCATTGCATAGGAGGGCGTCGAGATCAACACCGTGGTACGGTAATCCTCGATCATCATCAAATGCCGTTCCGTGTTGCCGGAACCGGCGGGCACCATCATGCAACCCAGTTTCTCGCAACCGTAATGCAGCCCGAAGCCGCCAGTGAACATGCCGTATCCGAACGCCATCTGCACGCGATCGGCGCGCGTGACGCCGGCCATCGCCGCCATGCGCGCCACGCAACTGCTCCAGGCGTCGAGATCGCGCCGGCTATATCCGATGACGATGGGCTTTCCGGTCGTCCCCGAGGAAGCATGCAGGCGAACGACATCATCGAGCGGAATGGCGCACAGACCGAATGGATAGGTTTCGCGCAATACCTGTTTGTCGGTAAAGGGCAGCAAGCTCACGTCTTCGAGGCTGCGAATGTCTCCCGGCCCGATGCCGCGTTCCTGGAAACGCTTTTTGTACCAGGGCACCCGCTCGTAAGCCCAGGCAACCTGCTTCCGGAGCTTTTCCAATTGAATCCGCCGTATGCGCTCGCGCGGCGCGCTCTCGATTTCGGGATCGAAGTAATTCCCCTGCCGCATACCCGTCATGCCCATTTCGCCAAACCGTTATTGCCGCGGCGCAATCAAACGCGCGCCGATGTCGATGATATTTCTTCCTGCGATACGAGGTCGACCGGCTGATGCTTCAGCGCCGCTTCCGCCGAAGGAATATGGTCGACATGGATTGCGATGATGGTCGAAATCAGGGAATAGCTATAGAGTACGTTGATTTCCGCCTCCGCGATGACCCCCATGACGTGCGCCAGTTCGCCCGGTCTGTCGGGCAGGCGGATGCAAATCACTTCCGCCTGGGCCGCGGCCCATCCCTGCGTTCGCAGCACTTCGAGCGCCTCCGTGGGTTTATCCAGAATGAAACGCGCGATCCCGTAGTCGCCGGTATCGGACACCGAATAACCCCGCACACTGATCCCCGCGGCCATGAAGGCGGCAAGGACGCGCTTCAAGTGCCCCGGCTGGCTTTCCAAAAAAACGCTGATTTGCAAAACGGCCATGACGAACCAGACCCCGATATAACCGCGATCACGACACACGGTTGTTTCTTGAGAAATAAAAAGAGTGGAATTTTACCGGATTTCCCCCGGTTCAGAGTAGCTGCGCTCGGGGTAGATTTTGTCCAGGCCGAAGGCGGCGCCAACGGGGGTTGAATGCCAAGCGGCGCTGACCGATAAAGAGGTCCGCAACTCGGTTTTCCCCATAGCTCCGCGATTCTGACTTCCAAGCACGAACACATGAGTCTCTTGCGTCATGGCCCGACCCTCATCTCAAACTGCTTCGCGCAAGGCGACGAACCGATTGCCCGGCCCCTCGGCTCTCACGGCCAAGTGTTCGCTGTTCGACACCAGATAGGCCAATGACTGCGTCAGGTTGAACGGGAACAGCACCGGCTGCGATTGCAGGCTGGTGATCGACAACGGTTTGCCCGCGTGGCGTAAGGCGGCTTCGATCAGCCACACCGTGAGTTCATCGTCCTCCACCACGGCAGGGGTCAAGCGGATCACGCGCTTTCCCTTTTCGATCCGTTCCACCGCGCCCCAGCCAGCCTGACTCTGGATGACCACGTTGGTCATCCGGTAGGTGCCTTCGCGCTCGCCGTAGGTTTCGCTCATCCGGCGATGGACTTCGGCGGACGCGCAATCGCCTTGCAGGGCGGACAAGCGTCCGATCAGTTCCGCCACCTTGCCGAAGAAAGGATAGGTCGCCACAGCCATGCCCCAGTGCAATGCAACGGACGGCACGTTCGGCGTTGCGTTGAAGATCGCCGCGCCGCGATCCGCGTAGTCCACCCGCTCGACGCGCGGCTCCAGCCACAGCCGGTTCAGCACCGTGCGCGTTTTCGTTCGCGCGGCAGCACCCAGCCCGGCGGCATCGAGCAATGCCTCCAAGTCTTCGCGCCGCGCCGCGCCAGCGCGAACCTCCAGCGCGGTCGTCGCCCATTCGAGTGAGATGAACCGGTCAAAGCCGATTCGGGGAGCCGACGCCATCATTCAAAAACTCATCCAACATTCATGCTTGAAACCTTCACGAAAGGAACGATCAGCTCCTCGACCGACACGCTGCCGTGGACAACCGCCCGATCGCCGTCGGGGACGAACGCGCTGCGTCCGCCCGCGAATAGAGGCATGAAGTTCGCGGGTAGTCCAGCGATATCCAGAGGGATCGTCGAGGGATACGCCGCCGCCGAATCGGCGCGCAGCGTCTCACTGCGATACACCCGCACGCGCTCGCCGCGCGTTTCCGTGATCATGCCCTGATTCGGCCTGCCGACGCCGACGGCATCCACGTTGCCGTGATCCGCCGTGACGTAGATGCTGAACCCTTCGCCCAGCAGGAATGCGAACAGGCGTTCAACGAAGCCCGTGTCGAGCCAGCGTCCGATCCACAGCGCCACATCTTCCTTGTTTCGTTCCTTGTGCAGCCGTTCGTCCACTTCGTCGATCACCAAACCCAGCACTTTGGGCTTGCGGTCGGTGATCTCGGTTTGCAGCGCGTCCAGTTGCTCGACCTGGCGCAGCGCGCGCCGATACATCACCTCGGTGGGCGCGACGCTGCCTTCGTTCTGCCAGAACGCCTTCCACAAGGTTTCTTCCTTGTGGGTGTGGTCTATCGAGTCGTCGAACTCGCGCGGCCGCATGCCGGAGAACAGTGCCTGACGCGACACCGATGTCACCGTGGGCAGCCACGCGAAAGCCGTATTCTCGTCGAAGGCCAGCGGCTGTTGGCGAGCGATCAGATGCTCCCTGATCCGCACCCACTGATCGAAGGCCAAGCCATCGAACACGAGCAGCGCCACCTTGGCTTCGCCCGCGCTACGGCGCTGGCGCAGGAAGCGCGGAACATGATGCACCATCACCGGGCCTTGAGTCGCCGGTTGCAGGATCAGATCGGCGTAGTGGCGGGCCGCCACCCACGCCTGCAATCGTTCGTCCGACAGCGTCTGGATCGCCTCGATGCGATCCCGAATCGCGGCCATTCGTTCGGCATCATCCTTGCCCGGCAAATCGTGAACCCGGCTCAGCATCTCGCCGTAGCGTTTGGCGAAGTCGCTCCACAGCTTGTGCGGGGCATCCGCGTCCGGCACCGCCGCAGCCAATGCCTCGATGCTCTTTTCCGCCAACGCGAACCGCGACCGCACATCCTCGACGATGCCCGCCCTGATCCAGCCCGGCACCGAGGCCGGAACGCCGGACACGGCCAGCGGATGCAGGCTGCCGTCGAGGAACATCGAATCGATGATGGCGCGCACGTCGGTGTGATCGAAGGGAATCTCGATCTCCGCGCTGGCCTTGCCCGAACCGAAATGCGGCGGATCAGGCTCGGCAACGCGCCTGCCTTCCAGCTTCAGCTTTTCCAGATAGCGATACCAAGCGTCCTGCACCACGCGCAGCAAGGCGCTCTTGGACGACAGGAATGAAGCCACCGGCTGCCCGGCAAACAAGCCTCGGCCACGCAGAATGCCCGCCACGTGCTCGGCGAACGGTTCCGGCAAGGCGCGGTTGGCAAAGTGCAGCCGCAGCACCTCGCGCCAGAAATCCACGGGCGTGCGGATGGAGCGCGGCGTCAGTTGATAGACGTGTTCGAGGATGAAGTCCTTCGACTCGCCTTCGCCGCGCGCCGATTGCAACTCGATCTGGTGAGCGTCGAACAGCGCCGCCAGCCGTTCCGGCTCCACCTGTCGCACCGCGCCATAGGCCAGCTTGGGAAACAGTTCGGCCAGACTCAGCCGCACCGCAGGGCGGGCATTATGGACGATGTCCCACGGCAGATCGTTCGCATTGTCGCGGGAGAGATGCACGATCAGCGCCGGTGATGGTGCTGGCTCGTTCGCGTCCCACGCGGCGCGGTACCGCTCTTCGTATTCCGCGCGGAAGCCGAACGGGTCGTCGTAGCCCATCACCTCGAAGCCACGGGCGCGCAGTTCGGACAGCAGCCTTTCGTCCAGCAGCACGCCGTCCGGGTCGCAGGCCACCCACAGGCGGGAAAGATCAGCAGTGAAAGGCTGAAGGATGCGCTGGTGCCACGGGTTGGACGATTGGTTCATGCCGCACCCTCGCTATTCCTGTTGGCTTTGGCGTCAATCCGCACCATCGCCACGGCGTCCATTTCGGGCACGGTGGTCTCCATTTCATCCAGCGCGGCCAAGCGCGCGTCGTGCTCGGCTTGCAGACGGCGGCGGCGGAACTCGCGCACGGCGGGTAGGCCGATGCGCCCGATGGCCTGATAGCGCGCATCAAAAGCGTAGGTGGCGCGATCCCGTTCTTCCTTGATGCGGATTCGGTGCTCTTCCGCCAGCGCCGCAAACAGGGGTTTGCCTTGCGTGCCGGCCACGGCGAACGATGCCTCGAACCCGCGCGCCGAATCTTCCGCATCCGCCACGGACAGCACGGACACGGCCTCGGTCAGCAGCAAGTCCCACACGCGCTTGGCGGTGGGCACGAAGGGGCGGCCTTCGTCATTGATGAAAACCGGCAGGAACCGCTTGCGGCTTGCGCTTTGCGCGGCAAGGCCGCCTTGTGCAACCAGTCCAACTTCCCATAACGACCAGATGCCGCTCACCGACTCCGGCAAGCCCGTCACGCGGATCACCGGCAAGGGTTGGCCCGCCACAAAGCGCGGCACGTCGCCGATGATGGCCCGCGCACGCGGGTCTTCCATCGTCAGCCATTCCGCCGCCGGGTGTTCTTCCGCCGCGCGGACGTCGAAACACGCCTGCGGCGTTTCGCTACCATCGGCCCAGCACACGCGCCAGATACCCGACAAACCCTCGCCATTCTTGGTGGCTGATCCGCCGCGGGCCGCCAGCCCGCCCACGATGGCGCGCTCCAGCCAGAACTGCGCCGGGTGATCGCGCCACTTGCGCGCCTGGTCGGCGTCCAGATCGTGCGGCACGGCCAGCAGGTCGCTGTGCCGGTTCGATTCGACAAGCGTCGCGTGCAACTGCAAAACCACGCTGTCGCATTCGCGCTCGATGGCTTCCGGGTGTTGCAGACTTTGCACGAACAACTCGTCGAACACCGGCTCCACTTCCGCCGAATCCATCACGTCCGCTGCCTTGTCCACACCGAACTCCTTGGCGATGACGGCGAGCTTTTCCTCCAGCACCTGCCGCACGCGGTGCTCCACCGTGTCTTCCAGCACGAAGTTGAGCGCGCGCACGACGTGCTTCTGCCCGATGCGATCCACGCGCCCGATGCGCTGCTCGATGCGCATCGGGTTCCACGGCATGTCGAAATTGACGATGACGTGGCAAAACTGGAGGTTCAAGCCTTCGCCGCCCGCGTCGGTGGAAATCAGCAC
>JAISCE010000082.1 GCA_031265765.1 Azoarcus sp. | reverse complement strand
CATGAGTTCGACGGCGAAGCCAAGGCCACGGCCTACGGGCAAGCCATCGACGCGCCCGAGTTGAAAGGCGGCACGGCCATCGGCGAGCTTGGCTTGAGCTTCAAGGCGGGGAAGGCCGTCACGCTCGATGTGGGCGTACAGGGCTATACGGGCAAGCGCGACGGCGCAACCGGTAGCTTGAAGCTGAAGATCGCGTTCTGAGCGGCGGCGCAAGTAAGACTTTTGCGTCTAACGTCCCCGCCGGGCGAAGCCCGACGGGGACGGTTTTCGTCGAAACCGATTCTGGTTCATGCACGGGAGAGGCGTAACCCTTGCTGTGACGGCGGTCATTTCCTTTTTTTGCCGCTCTTTCGCGGCGTGTCGAAACATCGAATTACCGGCCCGTTGACCTCGCAACGATAGACGTTCTCCGGCAAACGGCGCGAAAGTATTGTCAATGTGTCACGATACGTGCATATCGTCCAGTGTTCATGATGTTCATTCGGCAGGCGCAAGTAGTCGTAATACAGGATTTCACCGCCGGACGCTGTTTTGATGTGATGCGAGGCGATGAGACTGCCCGTTCGTACCGGCGAATGGGTTTCCATCGTGGAAATGTAAATCGTCCCCAACGGGTGACGCATGTCGCTATCGTAACTCGACCATCCTTTCGGAACGCTGTCGGTCATATCCTGCCGGACACCCAGTGTTGCCGGGCATTGTTCGACCGGCACTTCGGACGCACCGGCCCCGCAAGAAAGCGCGGTCAATGCTATATAAATTGCGAATTTCATAGCATTATCGCCGAGTCACCTTCTTTCCAATTCCTTGACGAAACTGTTGCCAACGCGGGGATTTCCGCTTTGACGAGGGAAACACATTCGCCACGGTTATTGCCAGTAGCATCCGCGCGATACTCGGCATAGAGAAGGTCTTCAACATGTTCACGAACGAAAGGACCGGGCATATGGCGTCCTCCAAAAAAATAGCCGTTATCATAGTGCATACCGTGCAGTCGTCGTGAAGTTGAACGAAGCCGTGGCGCTATCCGTTTTTTGCAAGCCTACAGTGCGATGTGAACCGAAGCGATTCATCGCGTAGCGCCGAGATGGTGGAGTATCGCCGGGGGAGAGACAGCCCCGACGGCAATTCTCCCATCTGGCCCGGAGAGCCTGGCGGCTGCTAGAATCCCGGCTTTGCCGAGGAGCGTTGCGACTCCGTCCGGGGGCCAGGCTCGGCAAACGCATGAAGCAACGGCGCTCGCGGAAACCCCTGCCGGTTTGCCGCGCGGCCCGGTTTCGCGGCGCGCGGCGGCGGCGCGAAACGAGGACGACCATGCAAGCCGACCGCAGCGAAGAACTCCGACAATTGCTCGCCCGCCGCATTCTGGTGCTCGACGGGGCAATGGGCACGATGATCCAGCAGCACGGGCTTTCCGAAGCGGATTACCGCGGCGCGCGCTTCCGGGATCATCCGCGGGAGATCAAGGGCGACAACGATGTGCTCGCGCTGACGCGCCCCGACATCGTCGGCGGTATTCACCGCGCTTATCTGGAGGCCGGGGCCGACATTGTCGAGACGTGTTCTTTCAACGCCACGCGGGTTTCGCAGGCCGATTACGGCCTTTCCGGCATCGCCCGCGAACTGAACGAGGCCGCCGCCCGTCTCGCTCGCGGGTTGTGCGATGAATTTACCGCGCGCACGCCGGAAAAGCCGCGTTTCTGCGCGGGGGTGATCGGCCCCACTTCGCGCACGCTTTCGATTTCGCCCGATGTCGACGATCCCGGTTGTCGCAATATCGAATTCGACGAACTCGCCGGCGATTATTACGAAGCCGCCAGCGGCCTCGCGGATGGCGGCGCGGATTTGCTGCTCGTCGAAACCGTTTTCGATACGCTGAACGCCAAGGCGGCCATCTTCGCCATCGAGAGGCTGTTCGACGAACGCGGACGCCGCCTTCCGGTGATGATTTCCGGCACGATCACCGATGCGTCGGGGCGCACACTTTCGGGGCAGACGGCGGCGGCGTTCTGGTATTCCCTCGCGCACGCGCAGCCGGTTTCCTTCGGTTTCAATTGCGCGCTGGGCGCGAAGGATTTGCGCCCGTATGTCGCCGATCTCGCCGCCTGCTGCGACACTTTCGTTTCCGCCCATCCCAACGCGGGCCTGCCCAATCCGCTCGCCCCGACCGGCTACGATGAGACGCCGGAGCAACTCGCCGGGGAAATCGGCGCTTGGGCACGGGCCGGACTCGTGAATATCGTCGGCGGTTGTTGCGGCACCACGCCCGCGCACATCGCCGCCGTCGCCCGCGCCGTCGACGGCGTCGCGCCGCGCCGCGCGCCGCGAATCGCTCCCCGGTTGCGGCTCGCCGGGCTGGAGGCTTTCGAGGCCGGGGCGGGCAGCCTTTTCGTCAATGTCGGCGAGCGCACCAATGTCACCGGCTCGCGCGCCTTCGCCCGGATGATCGTCGAAGGCCGTTTCGACGATGCGCTGGCCGTCGCCCGCCAGCAGGTCGACAACGGCGCGCAGATCGTCGATATCAACATGGACGAGGCGATGCTCGATTCGCCCGCCGCGATGGCGCGTTTTCTCAAGCTCCTCGCCGCCGAACCCGATGTCGCCAGGGCGCCGGTCATGGTCGATTCCTCGCGTTGGGATGTGATCGAGGCCGGGCTGCGCTGCATCCAGGGCAAGGGCATCGTCAACTCGATTTCCCTCAAGGCGGGCGAGGCGGAATTTCTCCGGCAGGCGCGGCTGGCGCGGCGCTACGGCGCGGCGGCGGTCGTCATGGCTTTCGATGAAACCGGGCAGGCGGATACCTTCGCGCGCAAGACCGCCATCTGCCAACGCGCCTACGGTCTGTTGACGAAACCCGTGGCCGAAGGCGGCGCGGGTTTTGCGCCCGAGGATATCATTTTCGATGCCAATGTCTTCGCCGTCGCCACGGGGATCGATGCGCACGACAATTACGCGGTCGATTTCATCGAGGCGGTGCGCTGGATCGGCGGCAATCTGCCGCATGCGCACACTTCGGGGGGCATCTCGAACGTCTCTTTCAGCTTTCGCGGCAACGATGCCGTGCGCGAAGCGATCCACACCGTCTTTCTCTATCACGCCGTCCGCGCCGGGCTGACGATGGGTATCGTCAATGCGGGCATGCTCGGCGTCTATGACGAACTCGATCCCGCCCTGCGCGGCAAGGTCGAAGATGTCGTTCTCAACCGCCACCCCGGCGCGGGCGAGGCGCTCGTCGAATTCGCCCAGACCGTCAGGGACGGCCAGGCGCGGGAAAAAGAACGGGGCGGCCCCAGCCTTGCGTGGCGCGACGCCCCGGCGGAGGAACGGCTCAAGCACGCGCTGGTGAAAGGCATTGCCGACTTCGTGGCCGCCGATACCGAAGAACTGCGCGCGCGGCTCGAAGCCGAAGGCAAGCCGTCGCTGGCCGTCATCGAAGGCCCGCTCATGGCCGGAATGGAAGCCGTCGGCGACCTGTTCGGCGCGGGCAAGATGTTCCTGCCGCAAGTCGTCAAGTCGGCGCGGGTGATGAAGCAGGCGGTCGCGCATCTCGTGCCCCACATCGAGGCGGAAAAGGCGCGCGGCGGCGGCGCGAGCAAGGGCTGCATCGTCCTTGCCACGGTCAAGGGGGATGTGCACGACATCGGCAAGAACATCGTCGCCGTAGTGCTGGCCTGCAACGGGTTCGAGGTCGTCGATCTCGGCGTCATGACGCCCGCGGACAGGATTCTCGCCGCCGCGCGGGAGCATTCGGCCAGCGCCATCGGCCTTTCGGGGCTGATTACGCCCTCGTTGGAGGAAATGTGCTTCGTCGCCGCCGAGATGCAGCGCCAGGGGTTTGAAATGCCGCTCCTGATCGGCGGGGCCACCACCAGCCGCGCCCATACCGCAATCAAGATCGCTCCGAATTATGCTCAACCCGTCGTCTACGTCTCCGATGCGTCGAGGGCGGCCAGCGTCGCCAGCGCCTTGCTCTCCGGGCGCGGCGCGGAGGCGTTCAAGACCAGGCTTGCCGCCGATTATGAGCAAATCCGCGCCCGTCACGCCGGCAAGCAGGAAGGCCCGCTTCTTTCCCTGACCGCCGCTCGTGCCAATGCCTTGCGTACCGCCTGGGCCGAATCGTCCGTCCCGGCCTGCGGCTGCGCCGCCCACGCCCGGCCCGCGCCCGCCGCGCCCTATCTGCCGCCGCGTCCGCGCGCGCTCGGCGTCGAAGCACTGGACGTCGACCTTGCCGTCTTGCGCCCTTATATCGACTGGGGGCCTTTTTTCCAGACCTGGGACTTGCCGGGCCGCTTTCCGCAAATTCTCGATGCCGCCGCCGTCGGCGAAGCCGCCCGCGCCGTCTATGAGGACGCCCTTGCAATGCTCGACGAGGTCGTCGAACATGGCTGGCTGCGCGCCAGGGCGGTATTCGGCCTTTTCCCCGCCGACAGCCTCGGCGACGACATCGCCTTCTACCCCGACGAGCGCCGGGAAACCCCCGTCGCGATCTGGCGCGGCCTGCGCCAGCAACGCGAGCGCCCCGCCGGCAAGCCGAACCTGTGCCTGGCCGATTACATCGCTCCCCGGTCTTCCGGCGTGGAGGACTGGTGCGGCGCTTTCGCCGTCACCGCCGGACTGGACATTGAAACGAAGCTTGCCGATTTCGCCGCCGCGCACGACGATTACCGCGCCATCATGCTCAAGGCGCTTGCCGACCGTCTCGCCGAAGCCTGCGCCGAATGGCTGCACGAGCGCATCCGCAAACACTACTGGGGCTATGCCGCCGCCGAATCGCTCGACAACGGCGGCCTCATCCGTGAGCAATACTGCGGCATCCGTCCCGCGCCCGGCTACCCCGCCTGTCCGGATCACACCGCCAAGCGCGATCTGTTCGCCCTGCTCGACGCCCCGCGCAACGCCGGCATGGGTCTGACCGAATCCATGGCCATGACCCCGGCGGCGAGCGTCGCGGGTTTCTACTTCTCGCACCCGGAAAGCCGTTACTTCACCCTCGGCAAGATAGGCCGCGATCAACTCGAAGACTGGGCCGCGCGCGCCGGCATGCGCGTGGAGGAAGCCGCGCGCTGGCTTGCGCCGTCGTTGTGAAAAGGCGGCGTTTTCGCCGGGTTGCCGTGAAGCCCGACCGGGGGGTCAGGCTTTGCCGCTCAAAAGACTTTGAACGGGTTTTCAGTGTTTCGGCAACATGATCTGCGCTTCGCCGACGGTTACTTCGGTATCGCCGACCGTGCAGATGGTGGAAAGGGTGATGCGGCGTTTTTCGGAGTCGAGCGCGGTGATGGTCGCGCGGGCGACGACGGTATCGCCGATGCGCACCGGCGCTTTGAACTTGACCGTCTGCGAGAGGTAGATCGCGCCGGGGCCGGGCAGTTTGGTGCCGAGCACGGTCGAAATGTAGGCGGCTGAAAGCATGCCGTGGGCAATACGGCCCTTGAACATGGTGCCGGCGGCAAATTCCTGATCGACGTGCACCGGGTTGGTGTCGCCGGAGACGCCGGCAAAAGAGAAGATGTCGGCTTCGGAAACTGTGCGGGCGATGGAAGCGGTTTGCCCTTCTTTCAGATCTTCAAAGTTGTAGAGATAGACTTCGGCAAAATCACGTGGCATGGCAATGCTCCTTTTTTCGTTGCGGCCTTCTCCGGCGACGCGCCGGGGAAACCGGCAGCATAACGCGGCATGGGCTTCGTCACAAGTCATGGCGGGAAGAAAAGCGCGTCGCGCCATATTTTCCCCAGGCGCGCGGCAAAAACCGGTTTTCCCGCCCCGCGCGGGAGGGCGTGCAAAATCTGGCACTTCATCCCACTTTATGCTTTTGTTGTGCCACAGATCACGCCGCCGCCGTCCGGCATTGGTAAGAATGCTGACAGGGAATGTAATTGTATTCATCGACGGAAACGCCGCGACGTATCCCCAAGGTACAACGTACCGGCAAGGGATGTCCGGCGGCGGTTTCCCGTCGCGCACCGGCGTTCGCGCCCGGCGCGGCTCATGCACCCACGGCGTCGAGGCTGGCGAGGTTGGCATCTTGAAAATCCGGACGAAAGCACTGCTCACCATCGTCGCCATTACCGTGACGATCACCGTATTGAGCTTGCTCACAGGACTTTTCTCGATCCGGGACGGCGTGGAGACGATCGTTGCCTATGATATGAAGATGATCGGCAGCATCGCCAGCAAGCTTGCGTCGGAACGGCTGGAATTGCTGAAGCGTGAAACGCGGAGTGCGGCGGATCGCCTGTACAACCTTTCGACAGGGGAACTCATCGCGCCGGCCAGGATAACCCAAATGCTGGAACAGGAAATACAGTATTACCAGCATGTTTCAATGGCGCTTTTCGATTCCGAGCATAAAATCGTCGCGGCTCATGGGAGCAACATACCGGATATTTCGTATGCCGAAAACGAATTCGCCAAGCGCGCCTATGATGGGGAAGTCATCGTTTCATCCACGGAAACCGCCAAGGACGGCGGTTTGCTCATCCGGGTTTATGCGCCGATAAACGGATATATCCTGGTTTCCACCCTGCCGGGCCTTATCATCAGCGATCTGGTGGATGAATTCAGGATTCTTGGCAGCGGCAATATTTTCATTCTCGACAAGACGGGCACCATGATCGCCAATTCGTATCTCGAACCGGTGCTGGAACGCAGGAATCTTGTCGAAATGGCAAAAGAACGGGGCCGATACAATGACGACGATGGACTTTTCGTCCGCATGACGAAAGGCGAATCCGGCATAGGGCATTACATACGGGATGACGAGAAACGCATCTGCGCCTACCGGCCCATTGCCGGTTCGGACGGCTGGTCCATGGGCGTCTCCGCGCCGGTGTCGGATACGTCCGTCGGGCAGACGGAAAGGGTGCTGTTCATTTCGGGCGCCATCATTTTCGCCATCGGCAGCATCGTGGCGTTTTTTGCCGCAGGGGTCATCGCAAAGCCTTTCGAGTCCTTGCGCAAGATGACGCGCATCGCCGAAAACGCCTCGGCGGCGAAAAGCACCTTCCTCGCCAATACCAGTCACGAAATGCGCACGCCGCTCAATGCGATCATCGGCCTGAGCGAATTGGCCCTGGATGCCGGCGAGTTGCCGGAAGAAGATATGGACAATCTGGAGAAGATTTATAACTCCGGCGTGACGCTGCTCGGCATCGTCAACGATCTTCTCGATATCGCCAAGATCGAATCCGGAAAATTCGAGCTCGTCCCGGTGGATTACGACGTGCCCAGTACGATCAACGATACGCGCAGCCTGAATATTTTGCGGCTCGCGGATAAACCCATCGTTTTCAGGCTCTCCATCGATGAAACGATGCCGAGCAGGCTGCACGGCGACGAATTGCGAATCAAGCAGATTTTCAACAATCTGTTGAGCAATGCCTGTAAATATACGCACGCGGGCTATATCGACTGGGCGGTCGGCTGGGAACGGGATGAGGGGAGCGAGGATGGCAGCATCTGGCTGGTCAGCAGTATCGCGGATACCGGGGTCGGTGTTCGCCAGGAAGATATTTCCAAGCTTTTTACCGACTACAACCAGGTCGATACGCGCAGCAATCGCTCGATCGAGGGCACGGGCCTGGGGCTTGCCATCACCCGGCGGCTGGTGGAGGCGATGGGCGGTGCGATCGGCATCGAAAGCGTCTACGGCAAGGGCACGACGTTTACGGTGCGCATCCGGCAAAAAATCGCCTCCACTTCCCCGATCGGGCCTGTCACCGCCGAAGCCTTGTGCGGCTTCCGTTATTCCGCGAACAAGCGCGTGCGCGGCAAGGAACTGATACGGGTGCAAATGCCTTACGCCAGGGTGCTCGTGGTGGATGACGTACAGACCAATCTCGATGTCGCCAAGGGCATCATGAAACCCTACGGCATGCAGATAGACTGCGTCACCAGCGGTTTCGAGGCCGTCGATCTCGTGCGCGGGGCTACGACCAGGTACGATGCCATTTTCATGGATCACATGATGCCGGAAATGGACGGCATGGAAGCCACGCGCATCATCCGGGAAGAAATCGACAGCGATTACGCCAGAACCATCCCCATCATTGCCTTGACCGCCAACGCCGTCATCGGCAACGAGGAAATTTTCCTGAGGCGCGGTTTCCAGGCATTCCTGACCAAGCCGATAGACATGCTGAAGATGGACGCCGTTCTTCGCCAATGGGTTCGCCGCAAGGAACTCGAAAATGGACAGGAAACACGGGAGCTTCCCGCCGAAAACGTCGCCGGGGCGGCGAACGGGAACAAGAAGGCGGATTGCGTCGACGAAACGGATCCGGGAATCGATGGCCTCGATTGGACGGCGGGACTCAACCGCTTCGGCGGAGACACGAGCATTTACACTTCTGTCATACGATCGTATCTGACGAACACGGCCCGCCTGCTCGACCAGATCCGCAAGGTGCAGGAAGGGACGCTCGCCGAATACGCCATAGTCATTCACGGTATCAAGGGCAGCAGCTATGGCGTCGAAGCCCGCGGCATCGGCAAGAAGGCCGAGGAACTGGAATATGCCGCCAAGGCGGGAAATTTCGACTTCGTGCGCCGGAACAACCCGCTTTTCATCCAGGCCGCCGAAGCATTCCTGGCGCGCCTCGCCGTCCTGTCCGACGCTGCCCGGAACGACAATGACAGGCCCGGCAGCCACGCGCCCGACGAGACGCTTTTGGCTCGTATGGAAGAAGCCGCCGCGAATTTCAGGATAGACACCATGGAAGAAGTCATGAATGCGCTCGAAGGCTACGCCTATGAAACGCAAACGGAGTTGATCGCCTGGCTGCGCGAACAGGTTGACCGGATGGAATTCACGCCGATATGCGAGCGTCTCGCCCAGCGAAAGCGGGAAGCGCACAAGCCCGCAGAGGAACGGAAATGAGCACAGGCACGAAGTTGCGGCAGACAATCGCAGTTGTCGATGACAATGTGACCAACTTGAAGATTGCCCGCAGTATGCTCGACGAGCATTACAACATTTACGCCATGCCCTCGGCCAGGGTGTTGTTCGAGTTATTGAAAAAGCTCACGCCCGATCTCATTCTTCTCGACATCGAAATGCCGGAAATGAGCGGTTATGAAGCCATCAGGAAGTTGAAGGCCGATGAGCGCCTGCGCCGGATTCCGGTTATTTTCCTGACTTCCCGGAACGACGAGGGCAGCGAACTGGAAGGACTTTCGCTGGGCGCCATAGATTATGTCACCAAGCCGTTCTCTGCCGCCTTGCTGTTGAAGCGTATCGACAATCATCTCCTGATCGCCGCGCAGGAAAGAAACTTGGCGGATTACAATGAAAATCTGACGAAAATGGTTGAGGAAAAAACCGAACAAATCCTCAACCTGCAATTCGGTATTCTGAATGTCATCGCCGAACTGGTTGAATTCCGGGACAAAAAAACCGGCGGCCATATCTGGCGTACGCAGCAGTATTTGAATCTTCTTGTCAGGCAGATGGAAAAAGAAGGCACTTATCGTAATGAGGTTTTGTCGTGGGATTTGAGATTCCTGATTCCATCGGCGCAGCTTCACGATGTCGGCAAAATCGCCATCAGCGATGCCATTCTGAACAAGCCGGGCAAGCTGACGGAAGACGAATTCACAATCATGAAAACGCACGTCAAGCGCGGCGTGGAAGCCATCGAAAGAATCGAACAGGAGACGCAAGCGCACAGTTTTCTGAACCACGCCAAGTGTTTTGCGGGCTATCACCATGAGAAATGGGACGGATCGGGATATCCGAACGGTTTGGCCGGCCAGAATATCCCGCTGCAAGGCAGGATGATGGCCATCGCCGATGTCTACGATGCCTTGATTTCCGCGCGTCCTTACAAAGACCCCATGCCGCTGGATATGGCGAAATCCATTATCCTGGAGGGCGAGGGCACGCATTTCGACCCGGCGCTCATCAAGGTCTTCCGCAGCGTCGCGGACGGTTTCGAGGAAATTGCCATCAACCATCGCGGTATGAGCGATTCCTTTATCTTCAAATGGGGCGAGTAACAATGTTTCAATCCACGCCCGTCAACAGGCGGCACCGCGCGGAAGGGGGCAACCCCCTCCCGCGCATGGATACGCGAATCGCCGCGGCGCTGTTCGCCCTTGCCGCCGCCGTTTGTTTTCTGTTGCCGGAGACCTCCATCGCGGAAAGCGACGGCCTCTGCGACGCGGCAGATGCGGGGACGCATGCGTTGGCGGGAACTCTGGGAAAAGCCAAGGCGCGCGGTACGATCATCATCGGATACCGCCTCGGCAGCGTACCGTTTTCTTACCAGAATTCCGCGCACCAGCCTACGGGCTACGCCAAGGAGCTGTGCGACATGGTCGTCAATGCGATCAAGGATGAATTCGGTCTGCCTCAACTGAAGATCGTCTATCAGCCGATAACGTCGCCGAATCGTATTCCCATGCTGCGAAACGGTTCGATAGACCTGGAATGCAGTACCACGACCATCACGCCGGAGCGCGAGAAGGTCGTCGATTTTTCCATTCCTTATTTCATTTCAAATGCCCGCCTGCTTACACGAAAGGCTTACCGTATCCGGGATTTGAGCGACCTGGCGAACAAGATCATTGTTTTTACGGCAGGCACGACGGCTGAAAAGACCATTGCGAAAAAGCTGGATATCAAACGCAACAACATCACGGTACTGGAGGGCAAGACTCATACGGATTCTTTCTTGATGATTAGAACCGGCCGCGCCGCAGCCTATATCATCGACGATACCCTGCTGGCGGGGCTGATTACCAGCGCGCGAGACCCCAACGCTTACGAAATCGTCGGCCCGTCCTTGAGCAGCGAACATTACGCGATCGTGATGCGCAAGGAAAACAGCCCGTTGAAGGCCGCTGTCAACAGGGCGCTCGCGCGCATCATCGCTTCCGGGGAAATCAGGGAACTGTACGACCGCTGGTTCATGCGCCCCATTCCGCCGTCCGGCGGCAACATGAATTTGCCGATGAGCGAGGAATTGTCGCAATTTTTCGCCCGCCTGCCGGACGCAGGCGACGCGCCCGCTTCGGAGCGAGACGCGCAACCGTGAAATGCGCGCCTTCGACATCCTCCCCTGCCTTCAGGCAAGCGCCGGAGCCGCCCCGCTTCGTTGGCGCAGGGCGGGTGTTGCAAAGGGCTACATCACAGGCTTGCTATACAACAGCAAGACCGCTAAGATTATCCATAGGATGATCTTCACGATCCTGTGACGCCAACGGCCCTTGCTACGGACTGGCTTCACTGCTCTCACCTCCCTTGCGGGGGCATTGAGCGATAAAGGCTCCGTCGTAACCGGAGCCTTTATTTTTGCCCCGGCGTCGGCATTGTACATGCCGGGCGCAAACAATCCAGCGCGACGATCACTACCGCGTTACCCATCGCCCCGGCTGGCATCGTCGCCTGCCCTTGTATCCCGTCAACGGTCTTGATTTGTTTCGGGTTGGGGTAGCGAAAGCCGTCTTTTCGGCCTTTCCGCTTGAAACGCGGGAACGCCGGGACTTGCCGCGCACCGGGTCAGATTCCGTCGCTGATGATCTGGAAGTTGAAGACCGAAGCGGTGGGATCCTCGGGCGCCGCGCCAAGGCCGACTGTGCCTCGCCCATGCAATACACAGTTGTCGCGCTTGAGGATGACCGGCTCGGCCTCGTGGCCGAATCTCACCCAAGTACCATTGCTGCTGAAATCGGTCAGCGTGCATTGCCCGCCGATCCACTCGATGCGGGCATGCCGCCGCGAAACCCGCCGGTCGTCGACGACCATGCCGCAATTCTCGGCGCGTCCGATGAGGAGCGCGCCATCCGTAGACAGCAGTTGCACATGGCGACCGCCTATGTCGAGATCGGCCCTTTGCAGCATGGACATACTGACGCGCTCGTTGAGCAGGCTGAGCGGCGAGGTGATCGTGGTTTCGGCGCTCAGCCGCCAGTCGTAGCGCCAGACTTTGAGTAGGCCGGTCTTGCCTTTGACGGCGATGCGATCGATGCTCGTGCAGAGCGTGCGCTTCATCTCGGGCAGACGGGCATAAAGGGCTTCGCCGAGGAGAATTTCGTTGGATTCGGCGCGGTCGCCAAGCCGGGCGGCGACATTGACAGCATCGCCGTAACAGTCGCCATGCTGCTCGATGACCGAGCCGTACTCTATGCCCACCTTGAGGCCCAGCGACGTGCGCTCCCGGCCAAGCTGTTCGATGTTGAAGTCGTAAAGTACGTCTCGGGTACGGGCGGCGGCGTCGAGGGCTGTCTCGCTGGCGTCGAACAACACCAGCAGCCCGTCGCCCAGGTATTTGACGACATGCCCGCCTACGCGGGCGAAATGCTTGCCCAGCATCTGGGTACAGCGGGTGACCACCCGCGTCGCTACGGTATTGCCCTGCAACTCGAACAACTTCGTACTGCCGGTCAGGTCGGCAAACAGCACAGCCTTTTCCATCTGGCTGGCGGATTCTCCCGTGCGGTTCGTGTTGCCGCTCAATGCGTCTATGAGACCGTCGTCAGGCAAGGTTGACATCATCGTATTCCTGTGTTCGCCCGCTTTTCCCGCCGGATCACTTTGTATCGCGCTCAGCCGGCAACCGGCAGTTCGATCTTGCCATTCGTGCTGTACTGGTAATCATGAAACACATGTTCGGCGCTGAGCAGGCGATAGCTGCCGTCCGCGTCCCGCAGGCTGGTCTCTTTGAGCCGCCATGTGTAGTGTCCACAAGTCCAGCAGTCGAAGTTTCGCATGTGGGTACATAAGCAGGTTTTGTCCCATATTCTAACCTTTTGCCCTTCCGTCAGGCTCGCCCGTTCGCGCGCCCAGGCTTCGGCATATTGGCAATGGCCGGAGCCGTCGAGCAGATAACCGAAAGCCTCGCAATTCGGGCGCACGCCGCTGCCGACGGCCGGACAACTCCTGAGCATGCGCATCGGGTAGCCGGTCGGCGAAATGTTATTGACATCGATCTGATCTTCAGTCGCCCGGAAATACGCCTGCTTCACATCGCCGGGCAGGCCGCATTCGTGGGTGACGGTAAACCGGGTCGCCACTTGTACGGCGGCGGCGCCCTGTTCGAGAAAACTCACTGCGTCGCCGCCGGTGAAGATGCCTCCGGCGGGAATCAGCGGAATGTCGAGTTGTTCGGCGCGCAGCCAGTCGCGGATCTCCGCCAGGATGGCAACGAGATCGTACTTCGCCCAGTCCGCGCCGAAGCCGAGATGCCCCCCGGCAAGCGGCCCTTCGACCACGATGTAATCGGGCATCCGCCCGCTGCGCGCGTTCTTCTTCAGGAAAAGCTGGAGGGCGCGCAACGACGAAACGATGATGCCGAGTTTGACATCCCGGAACCTCGGGTGATCCTGGATCAACGCGAATGAACCCAGATGCAGCCCGGCGGCCAGCGTGATGCCGTCGATGCCCGCATCCATCGCCGCGCGCAGCCTCACCCGCAAGGTTTCGCGCGGATTGTTCATCGTCAGCTTTTCCATGCAGTTCACGAAGATCAGGCCGGGGCCGCGTTTGGCTTCCATGGTTTTGCCGACGTGCAGGCAGGTCGCTTCCGCAAGCAGGCCGGGATCGAACTGCGCCACCGATTTGTCGAGGAGATTGTCGACGTTGAATTTGTATTTCTTGAGCCGGTCCTTGACGTAGTGCGTGCGATAGCGCCGGTCGGTGACGGTATGCACCATCGCATCGGAAATATGGCCGATACCGCCCAGGCGCGCAATCTCAAGCGCCAGCGAGGAGGTCGAAATATCGACCCCCATGCCGCCCACTACGATCGGAACCAACTCGCGGGAGCCAAACCGCAGACGGTAATCATCAACACACTTCATCAGCCATATCCGTTCTGGCGCGGGCCGCCATTATCGCTTACCGGCGCTGTCCGCGCATCCTGGCGCCGGCTCCTCGCACAAATTACTCGACAGTCACGCTCTTGGCGAGATTGCGCGGTTTATCGACATCCGTTCCCCGCACCAGCGCCACATGATAGGCGAGCAATTGCAGCGGAACGACGTGCAACACCGGCGACAACATGCCGTAGTGCTCGGGCATGCGCAGGATATGCACGTTTTCGGAGCCGCCTATTTCACCGCCCGCGTCGGCGAACACGTAAAGCTCGCCGCCGCGGGCGCGGACTTCCTGCAAATTGGATTTGAGCTTTTCCAACAGTTCGTCGGCGGGCGACACCGCAATGACCGGCATGCGCTCGTCGACCAGCGCGAGCGGCCCATGCTTGAGTTCCCCCGCGGCGTAAGCCTCGGCGTGAATATACGAAATCTCCTTGAGCTTGAGCGCGCCTTCCATGGCGATCGGCCAATGCTGGCCGCGCCCGAGGAAAAGCGCATGCTCCTTGCCCGCGAAACGCTGCGCCCACTGCGCGATTTCGGGTTCGAGTTCGAGCACCTTCCGCACCGCGCCCGGCAAGTGACGCAGCGCCCCCAGATGGCGCTCCTCCGCGGCGGGCGCAAGCTTTCCGCCGAGCCTGGCCAGCGCCAGGGCGAGCAACGCGAACGCCGCGAGCTGGGTCGTGAACGCCTTGGTCGAGGCCACCCCGATTTCGGGGCCGGCGTGGGTAATGAAACGCAGCGCCGTTTCGCGCACGATGGCCGATTCCGGCACGTTGCAGATCGCCAGCGTGCGCGCCATCCCCAATGAACGCGCATATTTGAGCGCGGCCAGTGTATCGGCGGTTTCGCCGGACTGCGACACGGCCACCACCAGCGTATCGTCGCTGGCAACCGGCTTGCGGTAACGATATTCGCTGGCGATTTCCACCGCGCAGGGCAGGCCCGCCAGCCCCTCCAGCCAATACCGCGCCACCAGCCCCGCATGGTAACTGGTGCCGCAGGCGAGAATCTGCACCCGGCGCACGCCGGCGAAGACATCTTCCGCTTCCGCGCCGAAACACCGCGGCGACGCCGCGCCGCCGCCCGTCACCAGTCCAAGCGTATTGGCCAGCGCCTCCGGCTGCTCGAAGATTTCCTTTTGCATGAAATGGCGGTACGGCCCCAGTTCCACCGCATCGGCGGTCAGGCTGGAAACATGCACCGCGCGCTCCGCGGCGCTGCCGTCGGCGCGCACGATGCGGTAACCGTCGCGGCGCAGCTCGGCGAGATCGCCTTCTTCCAGATATACCACTTTGCGCGTCGCCTGGAGGAGCGCCGCGGCATCGGAAGCCGCATAGCTGCCATCGTCGCCGACGCCCAGCAGCAGGGGCGAGCCGCGCCGCGCCACTACCGCCCGCGCCGGGTCGGATGCCGAAATCACGCCGAGCGCGTAAGCGCCCTCCAGTTCGGCGACGGCCAGGCGCACGGCTTCAAGCAAATCGTCCGTCCCGCGCAGCTTGCTGTGGATCAGATGCGCGACGGCCTCGGTATCGGTATCGGAAACGAACACATATCCCTGCGCCTGCAAAGCGGTCTTGAGCGCCTCGAAGTTTTCGATGATGCCGTTATGCACTACGGCCACGCCCTCCGACACATGCGGATGCGCGTTGCCCTCCGACGGCGCGCCATGGGTCGCCCAGCGCGTATGGGCGATGCCCAGCGAGGCCGACAGACGCCGGGCCTCGGCCTGCGCTGTCAATCCGGCGACGCGCCCGCAGGCCCGCAAGCGCACGAATCCGCCGCGATCCGCGTCCGCCACGGCCAGCCCCGCCGAGTCGTAACCGCGGTATTCGAGCCTGCGCAAACCTTCGAGAAGAACGGGAACGACGTTACGGGTAGCGATGGCAGCAACAATACCGCACATGTGAATTCTCCTGGAAGCGGCGCGAACGGGGCCGGGTCACTTCTTTTTTTCCGGTCGCGTCCAGCCCGCGTAACTCTGCTGCCGGGCGCGGGAAACCGTGAGTTGTTCGGGCGGCGCGTCGCGGGTCAGCGTCGTGCCCGCGCCGAGCGTCGCGCCGCGTCCAACCCGCACCGGCGCCACCAGTTGCGTATCGGAGCCGATGAAAACATCGTCGCCGATCTCGGTACGGTATTTGCCCGCGCCATCGTAATTGCAGGTAATGACGCCCGCGCCGATATTGACCCGCTCGCCGACATCGGCGTCCCCCACGTAAGCCAGATGGTTCGCCTTGGAGCGGTCGGCGACCCTGCTGTTCTTGATCTCGACGAAATTTCCCACATGCACGCCATCGCCAAGCACCGTCCCCGGCCGGATGCGGGCATACGGGCCGACCACGCACGCCTCGCCCATCGCCGCACCGTCGAGATGCGAAAACGGCGCCACGCGCGACCCCGCGCCGACCCGGACATCGCGCAGCACGCAATGGGCTCCGACAACGACGCCATCGCCCAGTTCGACCCGGCCCTCGAACACGCAATTGACGTCGATCTCCACATCGCGCCCGCAAACGAGTTCGCCGCGCACATCGAACCGCGCCGGATCGGCGAGCGTCACACCGTCGTCCAGAAGCCCGCGCGCGGCGCGCGCCTGGTAAGCCCGTTCGATGGCCGCGAGTTGCGCCTTGCTGTTGACGCCCAGCGTCTCGCCGGCATCGTCGGGCGCGACGGTGACGACCTCGATCCCCGCCTCGACGGCGAGGCCGACAATATCGGTAAGGTAATACTCGCCCTGGGCGTTGCCGGTGCCGACATGCGCCAGCCAATCGCGCAATCTGTCCGTCGGCGCGACGAGAATGCCGGTATTGATCTCGCGCACGAGGCGTTCTTCCCCGGTCGCGTCCTTCTCCTCGACGATGCGCGTCACACGGCCGCCTGCATCGCGCAGGATGCGACCGTAACCGGACGGATCGTCCAGTTCCACCGTGAGCAAGGCCAGCCGTCCCTGTTCCGCCGCCACGTCCAGCCTCGCCAGCGTGGAAGCGCCGATCAGGGGCACATCGCCATAGAGCACCAGCGTCCGCTCGCCGCTCAGGTACGGCAAAGCCTGCCGCACGGCATGACCGGTGCCGAGTTGGGCGCTTTGCGCCGCCCAGACGATATCGGGCGCGTCGAACCGGGCGCGCACCGCCTCGCCGCCATGCCCATACACCACGCAAATCCGCCGCGGCCCGAGCGCGCGGGCGCTCGCCAGGACATGCGCAAGCAAAGGCTTGCCGGCGAGCGGTTGCAGAACCTTGGGCAGCGCCGAGCGCATGCGCTTGCCCTGTCCGGCGGCGAGAATCACGACTTCCATGAATGTTCCAGAAAGAAATCGAACGATTCTAGCATGTGGGAAACAGACCGCCGTTTACCGCCCGCCTTTCCCGCCGTCCGTGAGCCGCTTGCACGAACCTTCGGGATTCCGCCGCGCGGCGGCATCCGCCGCGGACAAGGCAGTGTAAATACTGCTAGGATGCCCAGTCCTGATATCGTTCGTTTTTTTCATCGTCACCGAGAGACCGCATGAGCCATTCCGGCGACCCGTTCATCCAGAACCGCACCTTCGATGAGATCGAAGTCGGCGATTCGGCGCAACTCACCCGCACCCTGCGCACAGCGGACATCCAGCTTTTCGCCGCCATTTCGGGCGACATCAACCCGACTCACCTCGACACCGAATTCGCGCAGGCCGGGCAGTTCCGGGACATCGTCGGCCACAGCCTGTGGGGCGGCACCCTGGTTTCGGCCATTCTCGGCACCGAATTCCCCGGCCCCGGCACGGTCTATGTCTCGCAAAGCTTCAATTTCTGGCGGCCCGTGACGGTCGGCGACACGATCGTCCTCAGCGTGACCTGCCGGGAAAAGCACGAGCACAACCACCATATCGTCTTCGACTGCAAGGCAGTCAACCAGAGCGGCGTCAAGGTCATGGACGGCTGCGCCGAAGTGGCCGCGCCGACCCAGAGAATCCGCCGCCCCAGGGTGCTGCCGCCCGAAATCAAGATCGCCGACCGGGAAGAACGCTTTCGCCGCATGCTCTCGCTCGTCGACGGCCTGCCGCCGATACCGGTCGCGGTCGCCTGTCCGTGCGACGCCGATTCGCTGCGCGGCCCGCTCCAGGCCGCCGTGCTCGGGCTGGTCGTCCCCATCCTGGTCGGTTCCGATCGCAAGATCCGCGCCGTGGCCGAAGAACAAATGCTGGACATCAAGGGCATCCGCATCATCAATGTCCCGGACAA
Source organism: Azoarcus sp. (assembly GCA_031265765.1). Lineage (GTDB taxonomy): Bacteria > Pseudomonadota > Gammaproteobacteria > Burkholderiales > Rhodocyclaceae > WRNU01. Next base: position 10,972 of record JAISCE010000082.1, on the reverse strand, counting down.
CCTTGCCGCCGCCGAAACCGCCGTGGCGCTGTGCCGCGACGAAGGCGTGAGCGCCCTGATGAAAGGCTCGCTATCCACCCGCGACCTCATGCGCGCCGCCTTCTCGAAAACCGCCGGATTGCGCGGCGAGCGGCGCATCAGCCATGTCTTCGTCGCCAGCGCGCCGGCTTATCCGAAGCTGCTCCTCGTGACCGACGCGGCAATCAACATTGCGCCCACGCTCGAAGAAAAAGCCGACATCATCCAGAACGCCATCGACCTCGCGGAAATGATGGGCATCGCCGAACCCAAGGTCGCCCTCCTCGCCGCAACCGAGACGGTCAACCCGAAGATGCCCGCGACGCTGGACGCCGTCGCCCTGTGCGAAATGGCGAAACATGGCAAAATCCGGGGCGGCCTGCTCGCCGGGCCGCTTGCCTTCGACAAGGCCGTCTCGCCCAGGGCCGCCGGCATCAAGGGCATCCACTCGCCTGTGGCGGGGAATGCCGACATTCTCGCGGTACCCGACATCGAGGCTGGCAACATCATCGCCAGGCAACTGGAATACCTGGCCGATGCGCTGATGGGCGGCATCGTGCTGGGAGCCCGTGTGCCGGTCGTCCTTACCACCCGCGCGGATACCGCGCAAACCCGCACCGTCTCGTGCGCCATCGCCCAATTGATCCACCACCATAACAGCAGCAGGGAGGCCAAGTAACCCATGAAGTCCATTCTCGTCCTCAACGCCGGCTCGTCGAGCCTGAAATTCGCGCTTTTCCCTCTCGAACCGGCGCTGGCCGAACATCCGGCGGCATCGGGCCAGATCGAAGGCATCGGCGCCACGCCCAGGCTTTCCGCCAAGGTCAACGGTGCCCGCCATCAGGAAGATGTCGATGTTTCCGGCGACCAGACCGAACAACACCGCGCATCGCTGGCCTATCTGTTCCGCTGGCTCGACCGCCACGCGCCGGAGTTGAAAATCTCCGCCGCGGGCCATCGCGTCGTACACGGCGGCGAACGCTACAGCGCCCCGGTGAAGCTCGATACATCGACCCTGGCCGAGCTCGAAACCCTCATCCCGCTCGCGCCCCTGCACCAGCCGCACAATCTGCGCGCGGTACAAGAAATTTTCACCCTGCTGCCGAACGTGCCGCAGGTCGCCTGCTTCGACACCGCTTTTCATCGCAGCAACCCCGAAGCGGCGCAAATCTACGGCCTGCCGCGCGCCCTCACGGAAGGCGGAATCAAAAGCTATGGCTTCCACGGCCTGTCCTACGACTACATCACCCGCAGCCTGCCGGACGTCATCGGCGAAAAGGCCAAGGGCGCGGTCGTGATCGCCCATTTGGGCAACGGCGCTTCGATGGCCGCCGTGCGCGACGGCAAGGGCGTGGCGACGACGATGGGCTTTTCCACCATCAACGGCCTCATCATGGGCACCCGTTCAGGCTCGATTGACCCCGGCGTCCTGCTTTACCTGATCGACCAGAAAGGCATGGATTACAAGGCGCTCACCCAACTGCTGTACAAAGACTCGGGGCTGCTCGGGGTATCGGGCCTGAGCCAGGACATGCGCGTCCTGCTCGCCTCCGGGACGGCCCCGGCCAAACAAGCGGTCGAGCTTTTCTGCTACCGGATCGCCCGCGAGCTCGGCTCGCTGGCGGCGGCGGCGGGCGGACTCGATGCGCTCGTCTTCACCGGCGGCATCGGCGAACACTCCGCCGTCATCCGCGAGCGCGTCGGCGCGCTTTCGGCCTGGCTCGGTATCAGCATCGACCCGGTGGCCAACGGCGAGGACAAATTGCGCATCGACAGTTCCAGAAGCCGCGTCGCCGTTGCCGTGATACCTACCAACGAAGAAGGCATGATCGCCCGCTATACGGTTGAAGTCCTGAAACTGTAAGGCGCAGGCCCTCCCCGCCCGCCCGCCGCCGCACCCTGCCGGGCGCGGTGCGCCGGCTTGTCGCATTCCGCTTGTCGAAAAGGAATGCTTGGGGCCGGCGTCGGCCGCCCCGCAACGGCATTCGGTCCCCGATGCACCGAAGCCCCGGCAGTCCGCATCGCGCCAGCCGGGTATCGGGCGCGCACAAAGCGCCCCATCGCGCGCCCTGTCAATAAATGACAAAGCGCGAAACCGTATTGTCGTTTCCGGACACATGGACGTGATCCCCGTCACGGCAAAGCGGCGCTCGCGCCTGGCACGACTTTTGCTGATAAGCAGCCGATGGCGCATTTGCCATTCCAATCGGGAGATATGACATGAAAACACTGCAACAGGGCTTCACGCTGATCGAACTGATGATCGTCGTCGCCATCATCGGCATCCTGGCCACCGTGGCCTTGCCTGCGTATGAAGACTACACCGCGCGCGCGCGCGTGTCGGAATTGATCCTGGCGGGTTCGGTCTGCCGCTCGGCAGTTACCGAGGCATCCCTGACCGGATTGAGTGCTCCCGCAAAGGACGGCTTCGGCTGCGGTGAAGGAGGCGCTTCTGATAACCCAGTTTCTCAGTATGTTCAATCCATTTCGACGAGTGAGGCTGGCGTAATCACCATAGTTGCCCGAAATATTTCGCAATTGGATGCTACGCATAATACGCTGACGCTCAATCCCTACACCGATGCGGATGCTACGACTGGGAAGGAGGCTACAAAAGTTGGCCTCACAAAGAGCACAGCTGTACCAATTAAAGCTTGGAAGTGCGGCGGTACGGGCACTTCCATAGAAGCGAAATACTTGCCCATAAGCTGCCGTTAATTCTTCGGCAACACTGTGCGAAAACGCCCCTGCGAAGGGGCGTTTTCATGCGCGCCATCGGACGTATCGGCGCGGCGCGGTATCCGTGGATTCCTCTACGGCCCGAGCGGACGCGGGGCGCGGTGGCGCAGCCATGTGCGCAGCCGCCGCCATTGGGCATGATCGCCGCGCTCCCCGCTTTCCTTACCGTCGTGCGCCTTGTCCACTTCGGCGGCGATCAGCATCAGGCGCAGGCGGCGCGAACGCCCGTCTTGACCCGTCCAGCCCAGCGCGAACCACACGACGGTGGGAAACACGACCGCGCCGGGCAATACCCTGGCCCAGGCATCGCCGCCGCCCTCGTCGCCTTCATGACATATCCGCAAAGCGCCATCGGCGGCCAGTACGAGCGCGAGTCCGCGTTTCCGCGCCTGCGCATGCACCGTCCACGCGGCGGAAACCGCGACCGCCAGCCCGGACGATGCCGTGACCGCGAGCGGCAAATCCATGAGGAAAAGCGCCAGTCCCGCCGCGAGATGCGCAACCAGGATCGACGCCGACAAGACGGGATCGGGCCTGAGCCGTATCGCCGGGGGATGCGGCCCGCCCATCGTCCCGCGCTTTCAGATACGGCGGAACAACAGGGTGCCGTTCGTGCCGCCGAAACCGAAGCTGTTCTTCATGGCGACTTCGATCTTCATTTCGCGCGCGACGTTGGCGCAGTAATCGAGATCGCACTCCGGATCTTGCTCGAAAATGTTGATCGTCGGCGGCGAGATCTGGTGATGAATGGCCAGCACGGTGAACACCGACTCCAGCCCGCCCGCGCCGCCGAGAAGATGGCCGGTCATCGACTTGGTCGCATTGACGACCAGCCGGGCGGCGTTGTCGACGCCGAAGGCAAGCTTGACCGCCTCGGTTTCGTTCTTGTCGCCAAGGGGCGTCGATGTACCGTGCGCATTCAGGTATTGCACCTGACCGGCGTCGAGTCCGGCATCCTTCAAGGCATTGACCATGCTGCGGCGCGGGCCGTCCGTGCTCGGCACCGTGATGTGGTAAGCGTCGCCGCTCATGCCGAAGCCGACCAGTTCGGCGTATATCCTCGCTCCGCGCCGCTTGGCGTGCTCGTATTCTTCGAGCAGCAGCACGCCGGAACCTTCGCCGACCACGAAGCCGTCGCGCCCGATATCCCACGGACGGCTGGCGGTGGCGGGGTCGTCGTTGCGGGTCGACAAAGCCTTGGCCGAGCCGAAGCCGCCCACGGCCAGCGGCGTCACCGTCGATTCCGCGCCGCCGCAGATCATGGCATCGGCATCGCCATACGCGATCGTGCGCGCGCCGATGCCGATGGCGTGCAAACCCGTGCTGCAAGCCGACACCACGGCGAGGTTCGGCCCTTTCACCCCAAGGATGATCGACAGATTCCCCGAGATCATGTTGATGATGGTTCCGGGGACGAAAAACGGTGAAATCTTCCGCGCGCCGCCCGCGAGGAAAATACTGTGTATTTCTTCGATCATCGGCAGGCCGCCCATGCCCGAGCCTATATTCACGCCAATACGGTCGGCGTTGGCGTCGGTGACTTCGAGGCCGGAATCGCGGAACGCCTGGACGCCCGCCGCAAGTCCGTAATGGACGAAGGTGTCCAGCCGCCGCGCATCTTTCGGCGGTATCCAGGCCGTGACATCGAAATCCCGGACTTCGCCGGCAATGCGGGAAACGAAGGTACTGGCATCGAAACGGGTAATCGGGCCGATGCCGCTCTTGCCCGCGATCAGGTTTTCCCAGGCTTCGGGAACGGTATTGCCTATTGGCGAGATGGCCCCCAGGCCGGTAACGACAACTCTGCGACGCGACACGAGTGACTCCGAGAAGACAAGTACCTTCCGCCGGCTGCGCGCGGCAGCCGGCGGAAAGTCAGAGAGAGGGGAAAGCTACTTCGTGAGATGAGCGTTGACGTAGTCGATCGCCTGTTGAACGGTGGTGATCTTCTCGGCTTCTTCGTCCGGGATTTCACATTCAAACTCCTCCTCCAGCGCCATGACCAATTCCACGGTATCCAGCGAATCCGCGCCCAAGTCGTCGACGAACGACGATTCGTTCTTGATCTCCGCTTCGTTTACGCTAAGTTGCTCCGCCACGATCTTTTTGACGCGCTGTTCGATGTCGCTCATGAACGAACTCCTTCCCATTAAGGGGTGTAAAAAAACTTCGTCATTCTACCAGAAACATACGATGACGCCACCGTCCCGCGCGGCTATGTCGCATACATACCGCCGTTGACGTGCACGGTCGTCCCGGTAATGTAGGAGGCCGCCGGGGACGCGAGAAAAGCCACCACGGCGGCGACTTCTTCCGGCTTGCCGAGGCGGCCCAGCGCAATATTGCTCAGCAGGGACGCGCGCACCGCATCCGGCAGGCTCTGCGTCATCAGGGTGTCGATGAATCCCGGCGCGACGCAATTGACCGTGATGTTGCGGCTGCCCAGTTCCCGCGCGAGCGAACGGCTCATGCCCGCCACGCCCGCCTTGGAAGCGGCATAGTTGGCCTGCCCCGGATTGCCGGTGCTGCCGACCACCGAGGTAATGCTGACGATGCGGCCCGCGCGCGCCTTCATCATGCCGCGTATCACCAGCCGCGTCATGCGGAACGTCGCCTTGAGGTTGACGTCGATGACGGCATCCCACTCCTCGTCCTTCATCCGCATGGCGAGGTTGTCGCGGGTAATGCCGGCGTTGTTGACGAGGATGCCGATCGCGCCGAATTCCTTTTCGACCTCGGCCACCGCCGCTTCGCAAGCCGGGCCGTCGGTCACATCGAACGCCTTGGCGCCGCCCTCGATTCCGGCATCGTGCAAGGCCCGCGCCAGTTCCGCGGCGGTTTCGTCCGTCGTGGCCGTGCCGATCACGGTCGCCCCCCGGCGTCCTAGCTCGAACGCCACCGCGCGGCCAATGCCGCGCATCGCGCCGGTCACCAGCGCAATTTGTCCTTCAAGCGAATAGCTCATATCGTCCTCACCGCCGCGATGGCCTGTTCGAGACTCGCCGCATCGTGCGCCGAGCCGCCATTGATGTTTTTATCGATTCGTTTGGTCATGCCGGCAAGCACTTTGCCTGGGCCGCATTCGATGACGTGGCCCAGGCCGCGCGCGGCCATCGCCGTCACCGACTCGATCCAGCGCACCGGTGAAAAAGCCTGGCGGACGAGGGCATCGCGGATTTTTTCCGGATCGTCGTAAACGGCGACGTCGACATTGTTGAGCACCGCGATTCGCGGCGGAGAGATTTTCACCGCCGCCAGCCGCTCGCCCAGGCGTTCCGCCGCCGGTTTCATCAGCGCGCAATGAAACGGCGCCGATACCGGCAGCAGCACCGCGCGCTTGGCGCCCTTGGCAGTGGCAACCGATATCGCCCGCGCCACTGCCGCCTTGCTCCCGGCGATCACGATCTGGCCCGGCATGTTGAGATTGGCGGCTTCCACCACTTCGCCCTGTGCGGCCTCGGTACAGGCGGCGCGAACCTCGGCGGCGTCCAGCCCCATGAGCGCCGCCATGGCGCCTTCGCCCGCCGGGACGGCCTCCTGCATCGCCTGGGCGCGAAACCGCACCAATGGCACGGCATCGCCGAAAGCCAGGGCGTCCGCCGCGACCAGCGCCGAATACTCGCCCAGGCTATGGCCGGCCACCAGCGACGGTTGCGGGCCGCCCGCCGCCCGCCAGGCGCGATACACCGCTACCCCGGCGGTCAACATCAGGGGTTGTGTATTGACGGTCAGCGCAAGACGTTCGGCTGGCCCTTCGAGCGCCATTTGCCATAAATCCTCGCCCAATGCCGCCGATGCCTCGGCGAAAGTCCCGCGAATGACCGGAGAATCGCCATAAGCGTTCATCATTCCCGCGGATTGCGATCCCTGGCCGGGGAATACGAGTGCAAAAGTCATTTTTTCTCCGTTGAAAACAGACATCCGCCCGCGCCGCTCAAAAGTCGATCAGCGCCGCGCCCCATGTGAAGCCGCCGCCGACGCCCTCGATCACTACCCGCTGGCCGGCATGGATCTGCCCGGCGCGCACCGCACAGTCGAGCGCGACCGGGATCGAGGCCGCCGAGGTGTTGCCATGACGGTCGACGGTGGTCACTACCTTGTCCATCGGCAACCCGAGACGCCTGGCTGTGGACTGGATGATGCGAATATTGGCCTGGTGCGGCACCAGCCAGTCGACGCTCTCGTGCGGTACACCGGCGATATCGGTCACTTCCCGCGCCACGTCGCCGAGCGCCTTGACCGCGAACTTGAACACCGCCTGCCCATCCATGCGCAGGAAGGGATCGCCGATCACCTTGCCGTCAGCGACGTTGCCGGGCACGCACAGGATCGAATGGTTGCTGCCGTCGGCATGCAGCGCGGTGGCGCGCACGCCGGGAGCGGAAGAAGCCTCCAGCACCACCGCGCCCGCGCCGTCGCCGAAAAGCACGCAGGTACTGCGATCCGTCCAGTCGAGAATGCGCGAAAACACTTCCGCGCCAATCACCAACGCCCGGCGATGGCTGCCCGAGGCGATGAATTTTTCCGCTATCGCCATTCCGTAGACGAAGCCGCAACACACCGCCTGTACGTCGAAGGCCGCGCCGCCGTTCCGGATGCCCAGGCCGGCCTGCACCAGGGTCGCCGTACTCGGAAAAATATAATCCGGCGTCGATGTCGCCACGATGACGAGGTCGATGTCCCCGGCCTCGCGGCCCGCGGATTCGATCGCGCGCCGCGCCGCGACAAGCGCCAGTTCGCTCGCCGTGACGCCGGACTCGGCGAAATGGCGGGCGCGGATGCCGGTGCGGGTCGTTATCCACTCATCCGATGTGTCGACGCCGCGCGCGACCAGATCGTCGTTCGTGACCGGCTCTCCCGGCAAATAACTGCCAGTGCCGGCGATCCTTGCATGAATCATGCGTCTTGCCCCCCATTCGCGCCCGTGATCGCCGCTACCCGGTCGCCGATGCGCTCGACGAGCCGGTCGCCGGCGGCATCGGCGGCCCTGGCAAGCGCCTGCTCGAAAGAGAGAATATCCGCCGAGCCGTGACTTTTGACCACGATGCCGCGCAAGCCCAGCAGCACCGCGCCATTGTAGCGGCGAGGGTCCGCCCGGCGCTTGAAACGCTTCAGTACCGGTCGCGCCACCGCCCCCATCAACAGCGAAAGCGGCCCGCGCTCGAATTCTTCGCGCAGGAAGGTTGCCATCATCCGCGCCAGGCCCTCGGTCGTCTTGAGCGCCACATTGCCGACGAAACCGTCGCACACCACAACGTCGGTCACGCCCTTGTAGATATCGTCGCCTTCGACATTGCCGTAGAAATTGAGGTTGCTCGCGCGCAACAGTTCGGTGGCTTTCTTGGCCACCTCGTTGCCCTTGATCTCCTCCGCCCCGACGTTGAGCAAGCCCACCGACGGACGTTCGGAATGGTCGAGCACCGACGCCAGCACCGTCCCCATGATGCCGAACTGAAGCAGATGCTCCGCCGTGCAATCGACGTTGGCGCCAAGATCGAGCGCATAAGTATGCCCCTCGACCGTGGGCAGCGCAAAACAGATCGCCGGACGGTCGATGCCCGGCAGCATCTTGAGCACGAAGCGCGAAACCGCCACCAGCGCGCCGGTGTTCCCCGCCGAAACCGCCGCTTGCGCCTGCCCCGCCTTGACCAGTTCGGCCGCCACGCGCATCGAGGAATCTTTCTTGGTGCGCATTGCGCTCACCAGCGGCTCGTCCATGCCGATGACCTGGGTGGCGTTATGGATGCGTAACCGCGTTCCGAACCCGGCGGCGGTCTCGCCCGCCAGCGGTCTCAAGACATCTTCGCGCCCGACCAGAACCGCGTTCGCGGCGGGATGGTCGCGCAAAAAAGCCAGCGAAGCGGGCACGGTCACGGAAGGACCGTGATCCCCGCCCATGCAGTCGACCGCAATAGTGACACTCATCGAATTCTCGTCATCGAAAGAAACGGTGCGAAAAAAACGGCGCGGGCATTCCGCGCCCCGCGCCGCCTTCCCATGAGCAATCCCGGGACTTATTCGTCCTTGCCCTTGGCAACCTTCTTGCCGCGGTAAAAACCGCTTGGGCTGATGTGATGCCGCAAATGCACTTCGCCCGTGCTCGACTCGATTGCCAGCGCAGGCGCGGTCAGGAAATCATGCGCGCGATGCATGCCGCGCTTCGATGGGGACTTCTTGTTCTGTTGGACAGCCATGAAACACTCCTGAATACAAATTACCCGCCGCCGCCGCGCAGACCGGCAAGCGCGCCAAACGGCGATTCTCCACGCGCCTCGCCGTCCGCTTCCGGCCAGCGCGGCGCGCCGCAATCTTCGTGCCGGGGCGCTATCGGCAGCGCGAGGATGATCTCGTCCTCGACCAGCGACAGTACATCGGCTTCGCCATCGACCTCGATCACATCGGACTCGTCGTTTTCCAGTTCGTCACCGGGCAAGACCTGCCCGGCGCGCACTGGCCGCAACGCCGCATCGACCGCCAGATTCCACTCCAGACCCTCAAGACAACGCTGGCACGACAACGCCAGCCGTCCGGTCGCGCCCAGATCGAGCCATGGCTGGCCTTCGGCGTCGATTCGCCCGGCAAGCCGCCAGCGCACCGCGCCGCCGTCATCCGCGAGCCGATCGGCAAGACGCTCGAAAGCCGCCACGGGCGTTTCGCCTTCCAGCACGCCCCCTTCGGCGGCAAACCGGAAAACGTCGGCGATGCGTTTTTGTTCCATCCTGAAACCGGCTCGCGCCTTGCCCGGACACAATCGGCAGATAATATTATGCCTTTCCGCCACTGTCAAAGCCTTCCATACCGCGCCCGCGCCGATGCCATGACTTCGTCCGCTTCTTCCCTTTCCAGCCGCCCCGTCCTCGTCCTTGCTTCCGCTTCGGCCTACCGTCGCCAATTGCTCGAACGTTTCGGGCTGCCCTTTGAAATCCATGCGCCGCACATCGACGAAGCGCCCCTGCCCGGTGAGACGCCCCCCCGGCTTGCCGAACGGCTGGCGCTCGCCAAAGCCCGCGCCGTTGCCCGCCTGCGGCCAAACGCCCTCGTCATCGGCAGCGACCAGACAGCCGTCCTCGGCGCGGAAATCTTCGGCAAACCCGGTTCCCTCGCCAACGCCGCCGCGCAATTGCGGCGCATGAGCGGCAAGGAAGTGCTTTTTCACACCGCCGTCGCCCTCATCGATGGACGAAATATGCACGAGCAGTGCGAAAACGTCCCGACCCGCGTGCGTTTCCGCAAACTGGGCGAAGACAGCATCCGCCGCTACCTCGAACGCGAACCGGCCCTCGACTGCGCCGGCAGCGCCAAATGCGAAGGACTGGGCATCGCGCTTCTCGATGCGCTCTCCGGCGACGACCCCACGGCTCTCATCGGTTTGCCGCTGATCGCGCTCGCCCGCATGCTGCGTGCGGCGGGACTGGAATTACCGTGACGAGCGCCGCGCCGGACGTCCGCTCCGCCGCCGGAACGCCGGGTACATCCATCCTCGTTTTTACGGCATCTTATTGATTTCGCCAAAATTTTCTTTCTTGCGATTTTCTACAGCGCCGTACCCTTTTGGGGCACGAACAAAGACGACATATCGACGCCCTCCAGTTCGAGCAATTTTGCTTTCGTGCCGACGCCCCCGGCATAGCCCGTCAAGCTGCCATTTGAACCTACGACCCGGTGGCAGGGGATCATGATGGAAATAGGGTTATGCCCGACCGCCCCGCCTACTGCCTGGCTTGACATGCTCTTTTTGTTCATTTTCACTGCCATTTTTTTGGCAATGCCGCCATAGGTAGTAACTTCGCCGTAGGGTATTTCACACAAAATACTCCATACGCCTTGACGAAAGTCGCCGCCAATGGGCGCCAACGGCAATCCGGAAATGGCAGGCTTCTTGCCTGCAAAATATCTGTCCAGCCATTTTTTGGCGGCATCGAATACCGGCATGCCGTTTTTCTCTATCGTTGCTTCGGAAAGGGTATCTCCGTGGTATTTTTGCCCCGCTATCCACAAGCCGACGAGATTGCCGCCATCGCATGCGAGCGTAATCAAGCCTATGGGCGATGGGTATGTCGTTGAATAATACATATTGGTCATCCTTGGTTTCTGGACGAGTCTGTCAATCGAACTGTGTAACTTCGGTTTTTCATCACAATGCCGCCACTGGCACGCGCTCTTCGCCAAACTGAATCTGGAACATCTGCAAAGCCGGCTTCCAATGATGAATCTG
>JAISCE010000070.1 GCA_031265765.1 Azoarcus sp. | reverse complement strand
CGACTCAAAGGCTTTCGCCGAATCTTTTCCCGCTTCGAAAAACTCGATTTGATGTTCCGCGCTTTCCTCCATTTCGCCTTGATCTCCGATGCTTTACGTTAGTGTGAACACACCCTAGTCAATAAGCACATCATCGGGACGAGGCGGCTCGCCGCCCTCGCGATTCAGGATGGCGAGAAATTGCGGAATGTTGGCCTTCCGCGCTTTCTCGGCGAAATATTCTTCCGTCTCCAGCGCCGCCAGCTTTTCCGCGACGGCCACGGCGATGAACTGGTTGACGCTCGTCCCGTCGCGCTTGGCGACGCGGGCGACGCCCTGTTTTATGTGGCCCGGCAAGCGCAGGGAAAAAGGCGCATTACTGTTGCTCATGGCGCAAACTCCTTACTGCCTCGTGGGGTTTCAGCAGGGCGATGTTGAACGAGGCTGGCACATCGCCGTAATCCTTGTGGTTGAAACTGACGATGGCGTCGGCGCGGCCATTGACCGCCGCCTCCAGCACCATTTCATCGTCAGGATCGCGCAGCATCGGACGCCAGAGGAAATAACTCCGCACGCCTTCCGCCAAGCCGATCAACGTATCGACGAACGCCTGTGCCAACTCGCGGCTCAAGCCAGCAGCCAGGATGTGCTCGGGCATCGTGCACTTGGCTTCGTACTCCGTGCTCAACGGAACGTTGAGCAGCATCGTGACTTTGCCTTCGGCCACGTACCGCAACAAGGCGGCGGATGCTCCGGTCGGGCTGCGCATCGCGGAAATCACCACGTCGGTGTCGATGACGATTCTCATGAGTTCCAGGATAGCAACGTCACGGGTGACGTCAAGCACAAACAGTCAAAAGGCGCGAAACCTTACCTGCCTATCGCGAAGTGACGCAGTAAACAGGGCGGAAGTCGCCAATGCATCGGCTCAGGCCGCGACATAGGCGGCGGCGTTTGCCGAGACGTAGAATCGTTGTATTCGCAACTCTTGCAACGCATGATAAATCGCAACGGGGGGTGAATGCCAAGTGGTGCTGACCGATCGAGATGGCCCAACATTCCATTGCCGGAATATAACGCATGGGCTATACTGCTTGTATGACATGGAATGTCGAATATACAGACGAGTTCGAGGCGTGGTGGAATACCCTGACCGTGACTGAACAGGAAGCTATCGATGCAGCGGTGGGCCTGCTCATTGAAAGAGGTCCACAACTCGGTTTTCCCCATAGCTCCGCGATTCTGACCTCCAGGCACGAACACATGCGAGAACTGCGCATTCAGGAGGGTGGGCATCCATACCGCACGTTGTACGCTTTCGATCCACGCCGAACCGCTATCTTGCCGATCGGGGGCGACAAAATCGGCAATGACCGTTGGTATGAGGAATATGTCCCCATTGCGGATCGGCTGTACGACGATCATCTCCAACAACTCCAACGCGAAGGATTGACGAATGGCTAAGAAATACGAAGAACTCCGGGCAAGGATGTCGCCGGAATCCCGCGACAGGGCCAATGCCAAGACACAACGGATGCTGGCGGAAATGCCGCTGAATGAACTCCGGCAAGCGCGTGGTCTGTCGCAGAAGATGCTGGCCGAGGCATTGCATATCCAGCAACCGGCCGTTGCGAGAATGGAGAAGCGGACGGACATGTACATTTCCACCCTACGCAGCCACATTGAGGCGATGGGCGGCCAACTCGACGTGATCGCGCGTTTTCCGGATGGTTCGGTAAAAATCAACACATTCGGCGACTTGGCAGGGCATGTTTGAAGCGTCATGACTGCCATCGAACACCGGTTCACCGAGGTTCGTTGAAAAACACGGCGTGAGCGTCCTGTTCATCCAATCGCCATCAGGCGATGAATGCGCAACTACGATCATGACATTATAATATTGGCCACAAGATCAAAAGATCAAAGAAAACAGCCAACGCAGAAATTATACTGGATAGATAAACTGCGGTTATCATTGCCATACCAGGCTGAACGCGAATCAGCTTACGCTTTTTATGAAACTTCCGGCCCTTCAGTAATGGCTGGCGACACGACTGCTTGTTCTACCCCCACCCCAGGGCGCGGAAAAAAGAAAACCCCGTTCCAGGAAGAACGGGGTTCGGTTTTTGCGCAACCGGGAATGCAACGCGCTTATTGCGTCCGCTTTGCGCCGCGGGCGGGGCCGTCCAGGAAGCCGTTCGGGTAGGCGCGCGGGTCGAACTCCTGGAGCCGCTCTTGTGTCGCTTCCATGTCGCCCTGCCAGTCTTCTTCGTCGTTGATGACCGTGGGTTTGATTAGCACCACCATTTCGCGTTTTTTCATGGCGCGCTTGGTGTTTTTGAACAAATTGCCCACGAGCGGGATATCCCCGAGTCCGGGCACCCGGTTTTCCGCATCGCTTTGCGCCTGCGACATGAGGCCGCCGATGGCCACGATGTAGCCGTCCCGCACGCGGACGATGCTGTCCGTTTCCTTGACGCTGGACGAAGCCAGGGGCAGGGTGTATTCGCCGATCTGCTCGCCCAGGTTGACTTTCAGTTCGCGGGTGACGACATCCGTGACCGCCGGGCGGATGTGCAGGGTAATCATGCCGCTGTCGCCGATCTGCGGCGTCACGTCCAGCGCGATGCCGGAGAAGAACGGCGAGACCTTGATGCTCGGCATGTTGTTGGTCGTGCCGGAGCCGTAGTTGGTGGTGCTGCTGTCGTTGGTGACTTCGGTGACGAAATAATCGTCCACGCCGACTTTCAGTACCGCTTTCTGGTTGTTCAGCGTGGCGATCCGGGGACTGGACATGACATAGACGCTGCCCTGGGTCTTCAGGAAGTCGATGATCATGGAGAAACTGCCGACTTTGAACGCGCCCTGCGCCGACATCAGCAGGTCGCCGGCGTTCTTCATGGTGTTCAGCACGCCGCCGGCGCCGGTGAGGGTGCGTTCCGTCGCGCCGGGCTGCCTCGATCTGGACAGGTTCGCCAGGCTCGCCATGGCGTCGGTGGATGCGTTGACGCCGCCGACCTGCCGCCCCCATTTGTCGAAGCCCGTCCAGTTGATGCCGGACTGGAAGCCGTCGTTCAGTTCGACCTCGATCAGCTTGGCTTCCAGCATCACTTGCCGCTCGATACCGCCCTGCAATGCCTTCAGGAGATCGGTGATTTCGCGCAATTCGACGGGCAAGGCCCTGACCATGACGATGCCGGATTGCTGGTTCATGACGAGCCGGCGGCCGTCCGGACAACGGGCCAGGGAGAAACGCTGCGTGCTCAGGTCGACGGCGTTTCCGCTGGCCATGGAATTGGAAGGATTATCGATTTTGTATTCGCAATCGAGTATCGAGGCGATACCGACGCCCAGATCCAGCCAGAAGTCCGACGCCTGCCCGGTGAAAACACTGGTGTTGATGACCGCGTTCGTGCCGCCGGAGGAGGTATTGTTGCCGCTCGCGCCGCCGCTTGTGCTGCCGCTCGTGCCGCTGCCGGACGTCGGCATGCTGGACGAGATGACCTGCGTCGAGGACGTGCCGCCGCGCCGCGCGGCAAGATAACTCACCTGAAAGATGCGCGTCTGCGGCGTGTTGGCGGAAATCGAGATGCGCGTATCGCTTATCCGGAAGTTGTAGCCGTAGATGTCGCGGATCAGTTCCAGGGCTTCCTGCACGGTGACATTCTTCAGGTTGACGGTGATCGTGCCGCTCAAGTCCGGCGGCAGCACCATGCTGTAGCGCGAATCATTGACGATGGCCATGAAGACCTGTCCCGCCGATGCGTCCCGCACCGAGAGATCGAAACGCGGTTCCGGCGGCTTGGGCGGCGTGACGGGCAGCTTGTTGGGGATGCGCACCAGGGGCGGCAGCGCCGCTTCGACGGCTTGTGCGTCGGATTTCAGCACAGGCTTGCTCTGTGGATTCAGGCTGTTCCTCACCCGGTCGTAAGTGTCCTCGGGCGTCATGAGCGGCGAGCAGCCCGCCGTCAACAAAAACGCCATACCCATTGTGAGGATGCGCAGCGCGCCACGCGAACCTGTTTTCCGGTACTTCATTTTTTTTCTCCTGTTGGGCCGGAGCGTTCAACCGCTGGCGTCAAGCGCAATATTTGTCGTCCTTGCGCGTTTTCGATCGTCACTTCGTCATCGCCGATCTTCACTAACCGGAAGTCTTCGATTTCTTCACCTACGCCCAGTTGTACGCCGCTGATCGTGGCAAATTGCTTTTCACCCCTGCGCCATACGAGTTCCAGCCGCAGGTTTTCTTCCTTGCGCGAGACGCCGGCGGGCGCTTCCTGCCAGCCGAGGGGGCGGGTGGGGTCGCGCAAGGCGCCGTCCTGGGCCGCGAGCGGCCCGCTGGCGCAACTCAACATGAAGAACGCAATGAATATGTTTTTCATAGTTCGAGCCAGTGTCTGTCCAGACTCAGGGTGTAGACGACGAGCGTCACTTCCGACTCCGGATATGCCAGCACTTCCAGCTTCGCGCGATGCCAGAACAAACGCTCGGGTTGTGCTTCCAGCATGCGCAGATAAGTGAGCAGCGCCAGGTAGTTGCCGCGCAACTTGATCTCGAAGCCATGTTTATAGACATCGTTTTCAAATATCCTGACCGGCTCGCCCCGCTTCGCCTCGGGTTGCTGCGAGGCCAGCAGACCGACGGCGGGCAGGTTGTTGAAACCGGACAGGCGCACGCCGGGCGTTTTCTGGATCAGTTCTTTCAGCAGCGTCACCGTGTGGGTCGGGTTCACCATTGCCGAGCCATATGGCCGCAGGCGCTCTTCCACACTCGATATCTGGCGCTCCAGCGAATCCAGTTCCCGGCGCAGAGCCGTATTGGGGTCGCTCTCCAAATGTTCGGACAGGGTTTTCATCTGTCCGTCCAGGTCGGTGAGTTCCTCGGCGCGGGCGGCGGATTGCTGGCTGTATTTTTGCGCGCGCTCGAAAGTCGGCGTCAGCCACATGATGCTGGCCAGGTAGACGATGGAAACCAGGGTCACCGCCCCCACCATCAGGCGTTCCCGCGCGCTCATCGCCAGGAAACGCGCCGAATAGTGTTGCCACAGGGCTTGTCCCGGCGTGGCTCCCTGGTTTTTGTTCTTGCTCATGGCCATGTGATTCCCGCGTTATCCGCCGGGGTTTCATCGCCGCGCAGGACGAACTCCAGCCAGCCGCTGCGTTCGAGCGCCGTCCGCTCGTCCGGTTTGCTTTCGTCCGCCCGCGGTTTCGGGGGGATGGAGGTGACTTCCAACGCGGCGAAACGCCGTCCGCGCAAATCGGCCTCGTGGTTCAGCCGCTCCACGAAGTTGGGCAGGAGGTTTTCGGAAATCAGCCGTCCGCGCAGCAGGATTGCTTGTCCGCTGCCGGACTGTATGTCGAAGCCCGTCAGCCACAACCCCTCCGGCGTCTGGCGCGCCAGCGCCGTCATGATGTTGGAGAAGCCTTCCGACTGGCCCATGCTGCCGCCCTTGAGGATGATCAATGCCTGCCGCCGGTGTTCCAGCCAGGTTCTGCGCTGCGTAATCCGCTGCTCCAGTTGAGGGTCGGACGTGCGCTCCATCTGCCGGGCCGCCAGATCTTTCAATCGGCTCTGTGCGTCCTGCCAGGCGGTTTCCCGCGCGTTCAGTCCGGCCAGGGCCTGCCGTTCGCTGTAGACGCCCCAGCCGCCGATGCACGCCACCACCATGGCAAGCGCCATGGTCGACAAAATCAGCGTCCCCAGCGACAGCCAGTCTCGCCGGGGGCGTAGGGCGGGATTGAACAGATTGATTTGCTGGCTCATGATTCGCTGCGCAGGGCCGCGCCGATCGCCAGGAGATAGCGGGATTGCCTCATGGGCTGTTGCAGGCTCGGGCAATCGCGCATATCCAGTTTGCCTTGCAGATTCAATAAATCCACAGGCACGTAGAGATTGTCTTTCAAGTATTTCGGCAGACCGGAGAGTTCGTTTCGATGTGCAATAGATAAGCGGCCAATGTGAATGAAGCCATATTGGCGATCGAGTGCGTCAAAAGTCCGTTGCAATTCAAGATTGACCCGCTCGAAAAGCTGTTTTTTCTGATCTTCATCGTCGGAATTCAACTGCTTCAGGGAAATATTGATACTGCGAAAGTCATACAATTCTCCGCGAAAAGTCACGACCATAAGACCTTTATCATTGTCGAAGTGAAGACATGCCTGTCCCTGGTTCGGCATTTCCAGCAATGCGGAAACATTGCGCAATGCCATTTCCGGCGTATCTATGATGGCCAGATCGAGTCCCGTCGAATCGAACGATTTCATCACCGACTGGATCGTCTCGTTCTTGGCAACGACGACATACACCATGTGCTGGCGTCCGGACATATGCGCTTCGACGGGGATGTCGAGCACATCGAAACTGGCGTTCGCCACGGGAAAATCCAGATGATCCTGCAAGCTCCATTGCAGGGCCGTTTTCCATTCCGGGCGCGGCACTTGCGGCGCTTCCACTTGCAGTATCTGATGTTCCCCCATGTCCAGCAAGGTCGTGACGGGTGTTTTCTTCCAACGCGACAGCTTGCTGCCCGAAGCGAACTCGGCAGCCGGAATCTTGTACGCCGCCGTGATGCGCGGCAGGCCCGCATCGCTTCGCCGGTACGCCACATGGACGAGCAGGCAATTTCCTCCACTGGACGCCACGGCAAGCAGGCCGGATTTCTCAGTGGATCGCTTAGTGAATGGAATATGCAAAGCAGTCACCTGAAATTCTCGAAAAACATTGTTCTGGAAAGGCGGCAAAAATACGCACGCACGACAAAAATTTCACAATTGAATCGCGTTTTCCGGAACGAATAATCTGTAGTCTCCATGTTGTCATTGTCTGCTCCCTATAAGAATAATTCATTTGCTTTCATTCATCCGTTACTATCGTCACACGTTGGCGTTCGATATAGCCGGGTGTCGTTGCCATTGAGTTATCCGGGCAGCTTGAAGCGGAATTGCAGGCAGTCACTGTGATAGTGAAAACATTCACTATTTGGGAAGCTCCGAGGTAGGTCTTGCCCTCGTTGAACGAGCTTTGTATACAATCGACTACGGCCCGAAAGCCGGTTTCCGGGCGCAAATCCAGAATCGTTCCGGAAGCGCACGCTTTTTTTTGCAGCGCCTGATATTGCCCCCATTCGCTGCCCGCCCGGATAGCCGCTTCCGCCCGGGCCATGAGCGCGTCCTGCGCCAGAGTCATCTGCTGGGTCGTGCCGAAGCGCACCAGCGCCCCGGCCAGCGAGGCCAGAATGACCAGGATGACGATGGCCATTACCGCGCCCAGACCGCGCTGCGCACGATGGTTGCCGCGGGAAACACTTACTTTCGCGTTCATGGCAGATTGATGACGTGAGCGCCGGAAGTGAGACGGACTTTTTCGTTCGCTTCGGCCAGTTCCAGTTCCATCCAGACGAAACCGCTTTGTTGGGTCGCGCCCATGTTGGGGTCGTAGACAAAGCGGCAGGCGCTCACATGCCACGCCAGCAGGTCGCCGCCGGACGGGCAGGCGGCCAGTGTTCCGCCGCCGCCGAAGTTGCCGGCGATACGCTTGAGCGTGCCCGTGCCCGTGCCTGCCGCGCTGAGTCCCGCGCCGCTGCATACATAGGTCACGACGGGGTTCGTCCTTGGCGTCAGCACGAAGCGCCCGTCCATGTAGGAAAACGGCGCATATGTGCCGTTCATGCTGCCCATGGAGAGCCGGGTCGCGCCCAGGCTCGAATCGACGGCGCTGCTGCCCGCGATGGCGGCGCGGTTATGCCCGGCATAGACATCGCTGCCTGTCTGGTTGCCGATGACGACCCAGTCGCCCGCCGCCGGTTGCAGGGGAGAGAGCACATCGAATTCGGGAGCCGCCTGGGTCAGATCCAGCGCCTTGCTGTCGCCGCGCGTCATGTCTTCCAGTTTGCGGTAGCGCCCGCCGCCCACGGTGCGCACGAAGCGGAAACAGGCCGTGCCATGCGTCTGCACCGAATTGGGCACGGCGGCGCGCACTTCGCGGCCCATGCGGCGCAAAGCGCCATCCGCCATGTCGGTCAACTCGGCCCGGCGGCGGCTGTCGAAATAGGAATCGAGCGCCGGGCGGAAAAACATCAGGGCGCTGCCCCCCAGGATGGCCATCACCATGATGACCACGATCAATTCCATCAGAGAGAAGCCCCGCCCGGTTTTCATCATCGCCACCGTCATTTCGCCCAATTCGCGCGCCATGTGACCAATTGCAGGGATTCGCCGCCGTTCGTCACCTGGACTTCGAGGCGGCGCGCGTCGTCGGCGGGAACACCGTGCCAGTCGCCCGCGGGTTTCACGACCGCCACCTTGATCTTGTAGTTGGCGAGCAAGGGGATGACGGCGCTGCCGTCGATGGGTCGGATACCCGTGCATTCATAGCCGTCGTAGTAATCCAGGTTGTCGAGGCCGGCGCGATCGGGGCAGCCTGCGACGCCGCCGGTGTGGCCCGATTGCGAAACCCAGGGTTTCAGATTGAGTTCCTCCATCATCTCTTCGGCAATTACCAGCATTTGTTTATGGATGAGCGGATCGGCGCTGCCCTTGACGACCATTCTGAACGCCGTCAGCACCCCGGCCAGCCCTATTGCGATAATGGTGATCGCCATAATCAGTTCGGGCAGGGTGAAGCCCGACTGGGACGAATGTTCATTGCACATAGCCCGTCGCTCCGGCAATCTGGATGGAATTCGCGCCCGTCACGGTCAGAGCCGCGTTCCAGGGAGTCGCGCCGGCCGGGTCTTCGGTAATGTCGCCGTTCGGCTGGAAATAGATCGTCCTGGCCGGCGCGACGCTGGTGGCGGCGTCCTTCGCGCGAATGTCCGGCTTGCCGTCCGGCCCCGGCAGCGCCGTCGTGCAGGCCGTCGAGCCATGCGCGGCCGCCATGGCGATGCTGGCTCGCCGCGTTTCGATCTGGACGCACGTCAGGCGGCGATGACTGACCGCCGTTTTCTGGGCATAACGCAAGGTCGCCGCCAGGGCGTCCCGGAACACCACCTTGTCGAACGAAGAAGTGTCCGTCATTTTCGGCACGACCACCGCCGACAGGATGCCCAGCAGGACGATGACCACCACCAGTTCGATGAGGGTGACGCCGGCACAGCGGCGCGTTCGTTCATTCGCTCCCATCAATACACCTCCCGCTTATGCACGGCCCTGTGGCTTTCACCGGAATAAATCCCGAACGAAGCGCGCGCGGCGGGATCGGCCTCGCCGGATTGCGCCTGGGTGCAGACGCCATTCCATGCGCGCAGCCAGGGGATGTTCGATGCCGCGCCTTCCCTGTAGCCCATCACATGATCGCAAGCGTTGTCTTCCGCGCCGGCGCCGAGGTTGATGCTCACGCCGACGCTTCCCGTGTCGGCGCCCGGTTTCAGAATGATCCGGCCTCTGCCGCCGGACAATTCGAGCCGTTCGACCTGCGGCGGCGACATCATCGCGGCAGCGCCCGGCGACGGATGCAGAGAGACGGAAAGCGCCGCGCGCTTGCCCATATCGACCAGGGGCGTATTCGGCCCGATCCGGGTCGCATCCGTCGCGCTCGGCACCCAGACGCAATTGATGCCGTCGCAATGCCAGAACTGAACCTGGAGGGGAATTTCCAGGTTCGCCTTTCCTGCGCCGAAATGACTGGTCAGCTTGATACGCCCGCGAGCGACCTTGATGCCCGCTTCCGGAGAATTGGCCGGCATGGCGGCCAGCAGGGAACTCACGCCGTCGCGACCGTTTTCCGCGGCGCGGATATGAATGTCGACCGGCTCGACGGGCCGGGATCGGATGGCATGGGCGTAGTTGAACAGACCGGAGAACACCCCCCCTTCGCCGTAGGCGTCGACGAATTTGCCGGCCGGAATTTCCGCCGCGCCAAGCCCCTGGCCCGGCATGGGGTGCAGATGTCCGCCATTGACAGCGGAATTGGGCGGATTTTCGTCCGTTTTCACCGTCGATCCGCGGACGGCCCAGGCGCTCAGCTTCACCAGGGCCGCAAAATCGTCGCGGTAGTTTTCCAGCCTGACGCTACAAGTCTTGTCTCCATATGGGCAAGCGCGTACCTTCAACTCGAAAGGCTGTCCGGCATAGAAAAAACCGCCGGGCGGGCAGGTCAACCCAGGCGGACAGCCCATGCGGCCCAGCGAGCCGATTTCGGTCTGGAAGCGGTCGGGGTAGAAGCGGCCGATATTCACCGACCGCCGTCCCGTCGCCGGTACATCGCCCGCGCCCAGGTAATCGTCGCTCAAAACGACATTGCCCGCGCTTTTGTCGCCCAGGCGGGGCGTCACCGAGATGATGCCGACTTCTTCCCAGGCTTGATTCGTGATCGTGGCCGTGCCCTTCGTGAAATTGGACAGGCTCCGCACGGCAAGATCGGGATCGTCGCCGTTCGACGGCATCAGCAGCGTTTTCTCCAGGAATACCGCTTTGCCCGTGCTTTCATTGCCGAAATTGGGCGTGGCGTTCCCCTGTACCGACCGTGATTCCACCGTCATTTCAAACGCCTGTCCGGCCTTGCAGAATCGCGCGTCGCCCGGCGTCCGCGCCCCCGGATTGACCGTGCCGTCCGCACATGACACATTTTTCAGCGCCAGCGCGGCGGGTTTTTGCACGAATTCGCCGCTGGTGTTTTTCTTGTCGTTTTCGCCCGCGATGCGCATGAACAATTCCAGCCTGCCCACGTCCTCGTAAAAGAAATTGAACGCGCCGTTCGCGGTCGCCTCGCCCGGCATGATCGTCACGGAGATCGGCGCCGTCGTGCTCCAGTTCGGCGTGGGCTCGCTGTCCTTGGCGCATAGGCTCAAGGGCAGCAGCATATTGCCGCCGAAGGCGGCGTAGGCCGCGCCCTGCGCGGGCGGCTCCGGCGGATCGACGCAGCGCAATGCGAATTCAAAACTCACGCTCGTGCCGGAGGGGGTATCCATGGCGAACGTCCCCGCTCCATCCATCTGGGTGATGTAGATGCCCGTCTTGAGTTCGCCCGCCAGCCCATCGAATCTGTAATGGCTGCAAGCATTGCCCGAACTCACCCCCTCGATTGCCTGGCCGTTTTTGCACGGCCCCTTGGTGAATGCGAAATGCGCCGACTCAAGCCGGCTGACATCGGTGGCGGTATTGTTCGATCTGCCAGGGTCGTTTACCGCGCCGGACGAGAGAACCGCCGTGTTCGTCAGCCTGTCCTTTGCCGCCTTCGACAACAAGGCATAAAGGCGCAAATCCGGCGCGCTGTCCCCTTTTTCCAGATCGCCGCTCCAACTGCAAGTAATCTCCTGCCCCGCTTCCCGGCAGGCCCAGCCCTTTCCACGGAAGGTGTGAAAGCTCAACTCCGGCGGCAAAATGTCCACGATTTCCAGGGAGCCTCTCAAACGGTCGGGGCCGTTGTTTTTCACGCTCAGGACATAGGTGGTGATCTCGTCCGGTCGCAACGGGCCTTCCCGCTTTTTCATCAGTTCCAGATCGGCGACGGGAAAATTCGCCGCCTTCCTTCCGACGCACACATCGTCGACCAGCCAGTAGTCGTAGTTATACGTGGCGCTGTCCTGGAAACCGCCGTAGGAAAGCTGCCGGAAACGCAAACGGAAGTTTTCATGCTGTGCGTGGGGCAGTTGGGAGAGCGGCGGCGAAACGAAGCTCAAATCCTCTCCGCAATGGCCGGATGGCACGCCATCGTCATCGCGCAGCACATGCCACTTTTTGTCGCTCCCCCAATATTCGGAAACCAGGTGATTGCCTGGGTCCGCCGTCGTCTGGTCGCATGAAGTCACCACATTCGCGCCGTTGATCTTGTTCGGCGCGTTTTTCATGCCGCGCTGCGCGATGTAACTGATCGGCTCGTTGAGGCCGCGCGTATCGATGCGCATGGTGGCTGCCGCGACATAGCTCCAGCGCAGAAACATGGAATGTTCACTCGATCCGTTCGTGGGGTAGATGTCGCCGGTTATCCCCGCTTCGCCGACCCGGAAGCCGCCCGGCTTCGCGCCCGTTGCGGCGTCCTCGTAATTGAACGACCACTGCTTGAGGCTGGCCGTCGGCGCCTCGAAGTTGTCGCAAAAACCGCCGGTATAGCGCGGCGCATCGACGCGGCGCAGTAGCACATCGTCGATGAACCAATAATCATGGCCATTGACCCTTTTGGCATCCGAACGGTCGGCGCGGCCCCTGCCGGCATTTTGCGTAAAGCGCAACTGAAAGCCCTTCCAGAGCGCCGCTTCCGGCAACTGGAACATCGGACGCAGTATCTCGCCTTCCAAGCCCCCGCCTCCCCCGCTGCGGTGATAGGCCAGGGTCTGCCATTTGCCGTTCTTGTCCAGATATTCCGCAAACATGTGCGCATTGTTACCGGACGGCGCGTCGGCGAATTTGTCGCTGCCGCGCCGCACCCAGTAGCTGAATTCCACCACCGCGCCGGCGGGCAATCCCGAGAGGTCGATCTGCCTGCTCGTCACCGCATGTTGCCGCCAGCGGTTGAACATGGTGCGTCCGCGGTTGGCGCGCGCGTCGACGGCATATTTGTGATAGGGCTTGATGTCGCTGTCGATCCCCGCGCAACCGCCGCTGTCGGGCTGGGCGGAATTGCCCGGCTTGTAGGATGTGCAATCGTTCTCGGCGCTCGTCACCGTCCATCCGTTGCCGACCATGTCCGCTCTCTTGGCTCCCTGGACCGTCCGCTCGAAATCGTCGCACCAGATGGCGTTGGCCGCGCCGCAGATCGTGCCGGTCAGGGCATGGGTCTCGCCGCTGAAATTGCCGTTGCCGGAGCCGGGACCTCCCATGGGCCGCTGGCCCGCCACGGTACGGACCGAATCGTCATCGACGAAATCCAGGCGCAGGCCGGCCTGTTTGTCCGGCATGATGCTGCCCGCCGGAACATTCGCCGTCACGTGATAGATACTTCCCGATCCGGTCACGGAAACGATGGCCGGGGGTGCGCCGATCCCCGTGGCAACCAGGCGGAAAACTTTCGCGCTCACTCCCGTGACGGGCTGGGAGAATTTCACTTCCCACATCACGGTAGCGCCGTTCATGCCCACCGCGACCGGCAGCTGCGGCGGGAGCTGCACGGGCGTCATATTGATGGACTGCACCCCCGGTTCCACGACGATGGCGTTTTTCAATTCAAAAACCGGCGTGATCGCACCGTTCGCCGAACAGGCGCTGGATGAATTGTCGTCGTGTACCCGCAAATACAAATTGTATGTGCCGAAACCGATGTTGTTCGGCACGGCGACGGCGTCGTTCCGGGATTTCAGCAGCTTCGAGGAATAGGTTCCGCTGAAACCGCCGGTGGTCGGGTCGGGCCTTGCGCAAGCCATTCCCGTCGCGTGGTTGATGGCGCTGGCGCGCGGCGGCGCGGCGGCGATCAGCCATTCGACCCGTCCCACGCCCGCGCTGGCCTCCGATGTCCGGTTGTTTCTTACGGTGAAGTGCAGGTCGAGCTTGTCGCCGGGTTGCAGGTTGGCCGTGGCATTTCCATCGACCGTGGCGGAAGCGATTTCCTGGAGGGGCATCACCGTCAGGATGCCGTTGACCTTGACGGGGTCGCTGATGGCGAGGCTGGAATACTGCGCGTTTTCGCAATTCGCCCGCGAATTGAAAGCCTGGATGGAAAGCTGGTAATCGCCGGGCGGCAGCAATTCGAGCGCCTCTCGCGTATCTGCCGGTAAAGTGTTGAAAGGCCGGAAATTCTCCGAGTTCAGCGTTCCGCCCTGCGCGGGAAAGACGAGGGTGGAGTCCGCGCAGACGGAAACGGCCGGGGCGGCCGCGCCGAGGCGCGTGAATTGCAGGCGGGAGTAATACCAGCGCCTGTCGGCATCCTGTGCCGAGCCGATGTCCGTGGCCGTCACGGTAAGACGAAACAGGGGGATTTTGATGCCGCTCCCCAAGTTTGCATTGGGATTCATGAGCAAGATCGGTTCCGCCACCTTGCCGCCGGCGTCCCGGTTGTTCAGGGAAGCGGAGATCGCGAGCCTTGCCAGCGCGAAAGACGGCCAGAGCAGGCTGGCGCAAAAGAGGGCGATGGCCAGGCAGGCTTTTCCGCGATTCGCGCGCGAAAAAACGGAAATGGGGCAGGGGGATGAAGCAGGAGAAACCGGCGCGCTACCCGCGAAATGCAGTGTGTCGATATTGCCATCCGGCACATGAAAACTTGCGGGCATCGCATACCTCCTGTTATTTGTTTTCAGCTCGCCGACGGCGGGCCTTGATTATTCAGAGACGTGCAAAAACAGAGGTCTGCAAAACGGAAAAGCCGGGTAAACGGAATGAAAAGCCGGTTGAATGGGGGAAAATGGCAGCGCGCCGGCTGCGCGGCGTTCGGAGCCGGGAAACCCGGTCATGAAGCCAGGCGGGGTGAGCCGCCGGGGGCTTCATGCATGGGGGTGAAGAAGGACTATTGAGGGGCGGTGTATATGGCAGTGGCCGTTGCCTTGATAGAGGAATCCCTCTTGCTCGCTATAACACAAGCGAAAGAGTCGCCATTCTTTGGGTCCTTTAGTGTGGGCTCAGTAAAATCATGGGTAACCTTGGGATCGGGATCGACCAAGGCTGCAAGGTTTGCACACGACTTTACTTCCTTGCACCTTTCGTTTTTACCGAAATTGTTTACTGCACAAACCCCAAAATTCATCCCTGCTGCGGAAGTCAACGAGCCTGCCGTCGATTCTGTTGCCGCCTTGTCGGCTTCTTTACTCAGGTCTACGAACTTGGGCAAGGCCGTGGCGGCCAGGATGCCCAGGATCACAATCACCACCACCAGTTCTATCAAGGTAAAACCCGCTTGTCGTTTCATTTGCTGCTCCTTCAAGTCAAACACTGTCGAGGCTGCCGGCATCCGCCGATCAGGCCGGTGTCTCCCGGCGCCGCAGGTTCACATCGTCCGTTTCCGGGGCGTGTCATCACGCACTGCAAATCCTGTCCTGTTGATAATATTACATTCAAAGGACTGTAAATCGCGTACTGAATCCGGATGCGTAAAACCGCACGATATATTGATAATGAAGTGTGATTTATTTCTATATTCGTCGAACGCGATTGCAGATTGAGTACATGGAGAACTTTATGATATTCATGCGCTTTTTAATCGATGCCGCATTGCCGGTTTCAATACGGAAAATAGCGCATATGCCGGCAATATCGTAATAACGGGGCGGATGCGGCGATTAGAACCAGCGGTATTCATATACCGGCGCAATCGTCAGGTCGCCGAATTCCGGCAGGGCGTCCTGGGTGTTCCCGGCCCCCGGACTGGCAAGACGCACGCTCCAGCGCAGCGTCTTGATGCGGTCGAAGCTGTTCTTGAGCGTCAGGTTGTCGCCATTGTCGACGATATAGACCAGTTCCTTGCGGGCCAGGTCGAAAAACCATTTTCCGGGTTCCAATCTTTCGATCTTGGGAGAGCGGAGTTCGCCCAGATAATTGTAGGGCGGCTCCTCGAGCCAGCGCACGGGATTGGCGCCCGCCAGTTCATCGATGCCTTTCCGGTTTTCGCCGCTGTTGATCCGTTTGGCCCAGTCCAGGGCCATGCCGACCTGGATGCGCGAAATGGTGAGACGCACGGCGATTTCTTCCATTTCTTCCTGGTAATGACGGGTCGCGCGCAAATAGCCGGCAAACAGAAAGATGACCGCCAGGCAGCAGGCCATGAATTCGAGCATGGACATGCCGCGCTGACGCCGGACGGGAGAAGGGCGGGTTTTCATGGTTTCAGCCTCCTTTCGCCGCCCGGCCCAGATCCCACATGGGCAGGAAGATACCCAGGGCCAGTATGAGAACGAGCACGCCCAGGAAGACGATGAGAATGGGTTCGATTTGCTGCGACAGCGTCTTGAGTTCGTATTCGACTTCGCGCTGGTACATGTCGGCGACATCTTGCAGCATATCATCCAGCGAACCGGCTTCTTCGCCCACGGCGATCATCTGGATGACCATGGGGGTGAAAATCCCGGAGGCGATGGCGTTGCGCAGGACGCTTTCGCCGCGCTCGACGCCGTCGCGCATATGCGTGATCTTGTCGGCGATGAAGGCGTTGTCCACCGTCTGGGCCACGTTCGAGAGCGCCTGGATGATGGGCACGCCGCTTTTGGAGGCGAGCGCAAAGCTGCGGGCGAAGCGGGAAAGCGTGGCCTTGTTGACGATTTTTCCGGCAATGGGAATCCTGAGTTTGAGGCGATCCCAGTTGTAGCGCCCGCTGTCGGTCTTGATCCAGGTGCGAAAGCCGGTGGCGGTCATCACAAGCGCCGCCAGCAGGTAATACCAGTTGTCGCGCGTGAAGTTCGAGAAATCCAGCAGCATGCGGGTGACGAGCGGCAGATCCGCGTCGAAGCTGTCGAACACTTTGGAAAAGGCGGGGATGACGAAGATGTTGATGACGACGATGGCAATGGCCATGGCGACGACCACGAAGCAGGGGTAGCGCAATGCCGATTTCACCTGTTCGCGGATGAAACGCTCGAATTCCATGTGATGGAAAAGGCGCAGGAAGATTTCTTCCAGCCGCCCGGTCATTTCGCCGACGCGAACCATGTTGATGGCAAAGGCGCTGAAGACCTTGGGATGACGGGCCATGGAGGCGGAAAATTCGCGCCCGGCATCGAGGCTTTCGCGCATGTCGCGCAACAGGTTTTTCATGCCCTTGTTTTCGTAGGACTCCTGCAAGCCGGTCAGGGCGCGCATGATGGGCACGCCGGCCTTGAGCAGGGAATAAATCTGGCGGAAAAAGAGCAGGACATCTTCGTGCCTGGGCTTTTCCTCGAACAGCCCCGCCAGTTTCCCGGCGCTGCCGTCCGCCTTTTTCCGGATGGCCAGCGCCGCGCCCCGCTTGATTTCAAGCGGGGTGATGCCCTGCGCCATGAGTTTCTTGGCGATCTCGAAATCGGTGTCGGCTTCCATCGCGCCCGCGACCGCTTCGCCCGCGCTGTTCCGGCCCTGGTAACTGAACTGGGGCATGACGGCTTATTCCTCGTGCTGGTTGCTGACGCGCATGGCTTCGTCCACCGTGGTGCGCCCGGCCAGCACCAGGCGCACGGCGTCGCGGCGCAAGGTCGCGCCCGCCATCTGCCGCCGGGCGGCGTTCATGAAGCTGACGGGATCGGCCTGGTTGGTGGCTTCCACAAGTTCGTCGTTCATTTCGAGGAATTCATAGACCCCGGCCCTTCCCTGGAAGCCCGTGTTGTTGCAGTGCGCGCAGCCCCGGCCCCGGTAGTAGAGATGGGCATCGACCCGCTCGCGCAGTTCGTAGCGCAGCCATTCGCGCTCATGCGTTTGCAGCGCCGTTTGCTCCTTGCAGTTTTCGCAGATGGTGCGAACGAGCCGCTGGGCGAGTACGAGGTGTATGGAAAGCGCGACCATGTAGCGCGGCACGCCCATGTCCAGGAGCCGTATGGGGGTGGTCATGGCGTCGTTGGTGTGCAGGGTGGAGAGCACGAGGTGGCCGGTCATGGCGGCGCGCATGCCGATCTCGGCGGTTTCCGTGTCGCGCATCTCGCCCACGAGGACGATGTCCGGGTCTTGCCGCAGGACGGTGCGCAGTACCTTGCTGAAGCTGAGATCGATCTTTTCATGCACTTGCACCTGGTTGAGGCCGGGCAGGCGATATTCGACCGGGTCTTCGACGGTGATGATTTTTTTCTCGGGGCTGTTGAGTTCGTTCAGCGCGGCATAGAGCGTGGTGGTTTTGCCGGAGCCGGTGGGGCCGGTGACGAGCACCATGCCGCTGGGCCGATGCAGGGCATGGCGCAGGCGGTCGAGTACGCGCGATGGGATGCGCATGTTGTCGAGCGAAAGCAGGCTTTGATCCTGGGCCAGCAGCCGCATGACGACGGATTCGCCGTGCTGGGTGGGCAGGGTGGAAATCCGGATGTCGACGGAGGTGTTGCGCACCTTGATGTGGAAGCGTCCGTCTTGCGGCAGGCGCTTTTCCGAGATGTCGAGGCCGCTCATCAGTTTCAGGCGCAGGGCGACGGCGGAAGCGATCTTGGCATCGGCTTCGGTCTGTATGTGCAGTACGCCGTCGATGCGGAAGCGGATGCGCAGACTGCTTTCCTGCGGTTCGATGTGGATGTCGGAGGCGCGGGAGCGCAGGGCTTCGTCGAATACCATGTGCAGGAGTTTGACGACGGGCGCGTCTTCCGCCGCCTCGGACAGTCCGAGCAGTTCGCCGAATTCCACGGGAACATCGGACATCTCGGAGGTCAGTTCCTTGGCCAGTCCGGCGATTTCCTCGGTACGGCGGTAGACGCGGTCGATGGTCGCCATGAGCTGGCTTTCGCTCACGACCGCGAGGTCGATGTTCCGCCGCACGACGCGGGTGATTTCGTCGTAGGCCCGCATGTCGGTAGGATCGGTCAGGCCGACTTGCAGGGTGCCGTCGTCCTTTTCGTTCAGCACCAGCGCCCGGTAGCGGCGCGCCAGCGTTTCCGGCAGCAGCTTGACCAGTTCTTCTTTGTGGCTGAACTGGCGCAGATCGATGTAGGGAATGCGCAGCTGGCGGGCCAGGATATTTGAAATGCCGTCTTCCGTGACGAAGCCGCTATCGACGAAGATGCGTCCCAGCTTGCGCCCGCTGCGCTTTTGTTCGTCCAGAGCGAATTTGAGCTGCTCGTTGGTCAGCAAGCCTTCCTGGATAAGTAAGTCGCCGAGACGGATCTTTTCCGGGCGGGGCATGCCAAGCTCCTGTTTTGTAAATGACTGCACGAAATGATTATGCGATGTATCGGATCGCGGAACTTATACCTGTTTCTTATCCATGCAACGCCACTAACTCACGCGGGCATGCCAATCGACCGACTGATTTTCGTCCGGAGTGATATTTGAAACACTTTATACACTGTATATGTATTGCGACGCAGCATGCAACCCGTTGAATACGGACATGCGGTTCTTATTTGAGCGATGCGAAAAATGAAGCTCGGTAATTTGTCGATCCGATGATATGCTATTGAGTATGGCCGAATTATAACATATTGTTATCAATATATTTTTGTAAAAATTACATCATTATGGAACATATGGACGTACATGCCTTAATAGGATTATTTCGATTAAGGAGGGCTATTGCGCGGCAATAGCTGTCGAGACATATTGATTGTGGCTCCAGTTGTCACCGGTTCGATCCCGGTATGTCGCCCCAAAAAACAAATACTTAGCAGAATACCGCCGAGTCCTTCCCTAGTGCAGCATGTGCTACGCATCGGCGCTTCAACCATTGACGGATACCGGCTCTACTTCACGCGGCGCGGCAATATGAGGGCTACGCGCCGGGTCGAACCCTCTTCGCGGCGCAAGCCTGCTTCCCTGGCGGGAAGGCAGACTCTGCCGCGAGGCGGCGCGTCCCGGAATATGGAAGCCGGAAAGACACGCTTATCTGCACACGGGGTTATCCACCAGATTCCCGTCGCAGTTCGTCAGCGGATGCTGAAAACCGCTGAAGGTACTTTTCGTTTCTTGCCAACTGCCATCCTTTCTCTGGCAGGTCGAATAGACGGTATCCCGCTCGACCCGAGTGTTATTGCATGTCCTGGCGAATGAACCGACCGGCCCCGTGCAAACGAGGTTCCCATCGACGTTGCTGATAGTACCCACGCACGATGTGGCGAACTCAAGCGTGGACGTCCTGGCGCTGCCGTCGAATCGCTTGCAGGCAGCGGTGAGGTTTTCCCCGTCCAGTTTGATGTTGGAACACGTTTGCCGGTAGCTTCCCCCCGGAACATCTGCCAGCACGGGGGGCGCATGCGCCGCAGCCAAAGCCAGCAGGCCGGTAGTGAATAGGGTATGGAGTCTCATGATATTTCTCCCTCATGAAAAATAACGGAACAGATCTCGCCAGAGGCGCCGCCCAGTCGCGTCCATGTAGATGATGACATCCTGATTCGGAATGCTTCAGCAATAATATGAACCGGGGCTTTCAGCATATACTTCGAGGCGCGCCGGCGAATGGAAAAGAATGACGTATTCGTGAAATCCGCCCTGCTTCCCGAAAAACCGACGGACTGCCGGTCAGCATCATGAAAAAACGAGGCGATTCGTGGTAGCTTCTGTCACGTTTGTGTGGTGTCATGCGACGTAAGTAATTGATTTTACATAAACCCGCCGTCCACCTTAAGGATTGTTTATCCAGGTATTGGGATAATCCTGCCCATGAAAAAGCGGCGTTTCGCCGGTTCGGGCCAGGCCGACCTGAAAAATTTCTCCGCCGACGCTCGCCCGGCTGGACATCGGACAGTCCCGCGTCTCCGATCCGGTGCGAGGAAAATGGGAAAAATACAGTATTGACACGCTGGCGACGCTGGCATGCCGGGCAGGGAAAAAACCTGGGTCGGCTCGTGTCCGACTGCCGGCCCCGGCAAAATGCATCGGTTGCGAACGAGATTCGATGCAATCATGCGGATTTTAGGGAAGGGATTGGTTGTTGCGCACATCGGGTAGAATCATCTTTTTTCGCCCAGGGTCCTTACCATGATTACCGGATCGATTGTTGCCCTCGTCACGCCGATGAATGCCGGCGACGGCAGCCTGGATTTTCCCCGCCTGCGCGCGCTGATCGATTGGCATGTTGCCGAAGGCACCGATGGCATCGTCGTGGTCGGCACCACGGGCGAGTCGCCTACGGTCGATGTCGACGAACACCGCGAGTTGATCCGCTGCGCGGTCGAGCATGCCGCCGGGCGCATCCCCGTGATCGCCGGTTCCGGCTGCAACAGCACGGCGGAAGGCGTGGAGCTTGCGCGCTACGCGCGCGAGGCGGGGGCCGCCGCGCATCTGTCGGTGGTGCCTTATTACAACCGTCCGACCCAGGAAGGGCTTTACCGCCATTTCCGCACTATCGCCGAGGCGGTCGAACTGCCGCTCATTCTGTACAACGTGCCTGGACGCACGGTCGCCGATCTCGACAACGATACCGTCCTGCGTCTGGCCGAAGTGCCCAACATCGTCGGCATCAAGGATGCAACCGGCAGTATCGACCGCGCCTGCGACCTGATCGAGCGTGTGCCGCAAGGGTTCGCGCTCTATAGCGGCGACGACATGACCGCGGCGGCATTCATATTGCTGGGCGGGCACGGCACTGTTTCGGTGACGGCCAATGTCGCGCCGCGCGCCATGCACGAGATGTGCGCGGCGGCCATTGCCGGCGACGCCCGCCGCGCGCGCGAAATCAATGCCCGTCTACTCGGACTGCACCGGCATTTGTTCTGCGAGGCCAACCCCATCCCGGTCAAGTGGGCGGTCGCGCGCCTGGGGTTGATCGAGGCAGGCATCCGCCTGCCGCTCACGCCGCTTTCGGCGTCCTGCCATGAGCGCGTGCTTGCTGCCATGCAACGGGCGGGCATCGCCCTCGACAATTGACCGAATCCAATCTTCCGGCTGAAAATCCGGCCCGACCTGCAATAAACTGGAATCCCATGAACCGTTCTTTTTCACCTCCCTTTCGCATTTCCGTTTCGACCTTTGCGGCGGCGCTCGCACTGGCGGCCTGCTCATCCGATTCCGGGATGCTCCAGCCCCGCCGCGTCGACTACAAGCGCGCCAAACCTTCGTCGACGCTGGAAATCCCCCCCGACCTCACCGCGCCCAGAGGCGACGACCGTTATACCGTGCCGGATGTTTCCCCTCGCTCGACGGCGACTTATTCGGGCTATACGGCGGACCGCGCCGCGCAGTCTGCGAACGGCACGCCCGGCGTCCTGGCGAAGGCGGACTCCATGCGCATCGAGCGCGCCGGGACGCAGCGTTGGCTGGTCGTTCGCGGTACGCCGGAAACGCTGTGGCCGCAGTTGCGGGATTTCTGGCTCGAACTCGGTTTCGTGCTGAACATCGACAATGCGGAAATCGGCGTGCTCGAAACCGACTGGCGCGAAAACCGCGCGAATATCCAGGAAGGCGGCTTGCGCAAGCTGCTTGGCAAGGTCATCGACGGGCTTTATTCCACGCCCGAGCGCGACAAATTCCGTACCCGTATCGAACAGGGCGCGGAGAGCGGCACGGTCGAAATCTACATCAGCCATCGCGGCATGATGGAGATTTACCCCAACGAGGCCAAGGACGCCACGGTCTGGCAGCCGCGCCCGGCCGATCCCGAACTGGAAGTCGAAATCCTGCGCCGCCTGATGGTTCGCCTCGGCGCGGACGAGGCGCACGCCCAGACCGTGGCCGCCAATGCCGCTGCTGCGGCTGCCTCGGCACAGGCCGCACGCGCCCAGGTTCGGGCCGTCGACGGAGAAAACCGCCTGCGGCTGGATGAGCCGTTCGACCGCGCCTGGCGGCGGGTCGGTCTGGCGCTCGATCGCGTCAACTTCACCGTGGAAGACAGCGACCGCTCCAAGGGGCTTTATTACGTGCGCTACATCGACCCGGATGTTGACAATAACTCGTCCTCGAAAGGCGGCTTTTTTTCCAAACTGGCTTTCTGGCGCAGTGGCGATGACGAAAAAGCAAAGGGCAGTGAACACCGCCTGCGGATCGAGGATCGCGGCGACTGGTCGTCGATAGTGGTTCTGGACGGCGAGGAAGGCATGGATCGATCGCCGACGGCGCAACGGATACTCGATCTTTTACAGAAAGAGTTGCGCTGAACGCGGGGGCTGGGAACGGACGACCAGGGCCGGCAAAAAGAAACAGCCAAAGAAAAACGGCAACTGTCCCGATTTAAAGACCGGGACAGTTGCCGCTGTTTCTTGACGGCGGGCGGTTTAGGTCGCTCCACCGCAGGGCGAGGCCGCTTTATTGTGTGACAGGCGCGGCGGCTTCTTCCGGCGCGGCTTCCGCAGGCGCAGCGGCTTCGCCTTCCGGCGCGACAGGCGCGACTTCTTCCGGCGCCGCTTCGACAGGCTCGATGGTATCGCCGATCGGCGTTTCGCTCACGGGTGCGGCGGATTGTTCGGCGGCAGGCTCGGATGTAGGCGCGGGCGCTTCTTCTTTCTGACCGCAAGCGGAAACGGCGAGAGCCAGGAGAGCTGCACTAAGGAGGGAATACTTCATGTTGTGTTTTCCTTGTAGGCTGGTGAAAAACATGTGACGACAAATCGCCCGCCCCGACAAAACGATGTCGCTCCGAATGCCGGGCGCGCTAATCGTAACACGCATATTACAGATACGCATCCTACACCGGTAAGCGAGCAGGCTCCACGGTTCAAACGCTTGTGCAGCGAAGCGTGGCAAAAGCGCAACGCGGAGTAACGACCTGCGGGCGGATGCCGTCCCGACGAGGCGAAGCCGCGTTCATGGCGCTGGCTCCGCCATCGGGTGAAGAAAGCCGTCCTCGTACCAGCCATGGAGCAGGGCGGAGAGGGAGGCCGGGAACGCTCGTCCGCCTTCGAGTCTACGGCGGTGGGCGAGGGCGGCGAGCGTGTCGCGGTCGGCGGGGCCGCAGGCGAAAGGCTCGCCGTTGATGTGGAAACCGGCTTCGGGCGACCAGAGCAGCAAGGTACGCGCATCGAGCGCGCAGCCCCGGGTTTCGATCGTCCGGGTGAAGGCGGCGCAATCGAGCGGCTCGTCGGGCGGCTCGAAGAAGATGCGGGGTTTCGGTTCGGTGAGATAGCTGCCGAGAAATGCGGCGACATCGGCGCGCGACCAGCGGATGCCCTCCAGCATGTGCGCGGCCCGGTCGATCATCGCCGCCGGGATTTCGGCGGAGTTGTCCTGCAAGGCCAGGCCGGGATCGGCGTACATGCCTTGCAGGCGGAGATGTTCGCCGAGCCAGTCGAGAAAGCCGTGGGCGAGTTCTTGCGCCGTCGGCGATTTGAAGCCTACCGAGTAGGTCGTGCATTCACCGGCGGCGATGCCGTTGTGCGCCCAGTGCGGCGGCAGGTAGAGCAGGTCGCCCGATTCCAGCACCCAGTCATGCACAGGCCGGAAGTCGCGCAACAGCCGCAACGGCGCGCCTTCGACGAGTGTATGGTCTTCCTGGTCGGCGATCTGCCAGCGCCGCTTGCCGATGCCCTGGAGCAGGAATACATCGTAGTTGTCGAAATGCGGCCCGACGCCGCCGCCATCGACAGCGTAGCTCACCATCAGATCGTCGAGCCGGGCTTGCGGGATGAAGTCGAACCAGCGCAGGAGCGCATCGGCAGCCGGTATCCAGAGGTTGATTCCTTGCACCAGCACTGTCCAGGGTTCGCGCTTGCCGCGCAGGCGGCTGCGCTTCTGCGGCCCATGCTCGACGCTGCTTTCGCCCGGCGCTTCGGGCCGGTAGCGGACGCGGCGGGATTCCACGTCCGGATCGCAGGCAAGCTCGAAGATTTCCTCGCGCGTGGCAAGGCCGGTGAAGCCGGGCAGGGCTTGGCGGACCAGCAGCGGCTTTTTCTGCCAGTATTCGGCAAGGAAGCGGGCGGGCGTGATCCCTCCCAGGAGGCGGGTGATCGTGTCGGTCGTCATGTCGCGGGCGAAAATGGATGATGGAAAACGGGGAAGCAGTGTAGATCCGTGATGGCGCGTTATCGTACCCGCAGCGGGCGCTTCATGGGAAAACATGGAAATGCCGTAAGATTCGCCGCTTCGCTTTTTCTGCCCAGATGCCGCCGCCATGCCCATTGCCGCCATCGAATTCCTTGACCGCGAGAGCCGCGGCATTGCTCGCGCCGAAGGCAAGACCGTATTCGTCGAAGGCGCTTTGCCGGGCGAGACGGTCGAGTACGAAATCCGGCGCAGCAAACCCAATTACGACCAGGCGCGCGTGACGCGGATCATCCGCGCCAGCGCGCAGCGGGTCGCGCCGTCTTGTCCACATTTCGGCGTGTGCGGCGGCTGTACGCTCCAGCACCTCGATCCGCTGGCGCAGGCCGCCGTCAAGCAGCGGGCGATGGAGGATGCTTTCGGACATATCGCCAGGATCGGGCCGGAAGTCGTCCTTCCGGCGATTTCCGGCCCGGCCTGGGGATATCGCCATCGCGCCCGGCTTGGCGTGCGGCGGGTACCGGAGCGGGGCGGAATGCTGATCGGTTTTCACGAGAAACGTTCGAGCTATATTGCCGATCTCGGTATTTGCCCGGTACTGCCGCCGCATTTGTCGGCGATGTTGCCCGCGCTGCACGAACTGGCGGATTCCTTGTCGATCCGGGACCGCATACCGCAGATCGAGGTGGCGATGGGCGAATCCGCGAGCGGCAAGCCCGTTACCGTGCTGGTGTTTCGTCATCTGCTGCCGTTCTCCGATGCCGATGCCGCGCGCCTCGCGGCTTTCGGCGCGGCCAGGGAAGTGGAAATCTGGCGGCAGCCGGACGGGCCGGAAAGCGCGCAGCCTTTATCGGACGGGCAGGGCGGCGCGGATGGGGCGGAACTCGCTTATTTTTTGCCGGAATACGATTTGCGGCTCGCGTTTCGTCCGACCGATTTTACCCAGGTCAATGTCCATACCAATCGTTTGCTGATCCGGCGCGCCATGCAATTGCTCGATCCCCGGCCCGGCGAGCGCATCGCCGATCTTTTCTGCGGCCTGGGCAACTTTACTTTGCCCATCGCGCGCCGCGGTGCGACCGTGACCGGCGTGGAAGGCAGCAATGCGCTGGCCGCGCGCGCCATGGCCAATGTCCGTGCAAACGGCCTGGCCGCGCGCGCCGGCGTTTACGCCGCCAATCTTTTCGAGACGACCGAAGACAGCCTTGCCGCATTGGGTTCTTTCGACAAAATGCTGCTCGATCCGCCGCGCGAGGGGGCAATTGCCGTGGTCAAGGCAATTGCCCGCGCGCGATCGCCGTGGCGTCTCGTCTACGTGTCGTGCAATCCCGCGACGCTTGCGCGCGACGCCGCCGTGCTGGTACGGGAAAAAGGCTACGCGCTGCGCGGCGCGGGTATCGTCAATATGTTTCCGCACACTTCGCACGTCGAGACGGTCGCGCTTTTCGAGCGTTTCTGAAATGTTCCGCCGCACGCCGTGCGGAAAAAGCGCGAGGGGAGGGGGGAGATACCTTGTCGCGCGGAATACACAGAGATTGTGCGAAAAAAGGAAAAAATGAAGGAATAAAGCGCCTGTCCGGTCCCTGTGTCAGAATGTGATCCTTTCGGGCAGTTTATTAAGGGAAGGGAGCGTCCATGGGTAGTGCGGCAACAAAAGTCGTCGGTACGGTGGTCGTGGCGACAGTGGCGCTCAGCGCCGGCAGCTTCTGGGTCGGCGGTTGGGTCGAGCAGGTGTTCCGGGACAATGCGGCGGAAGCGGCCCGTTACGGTTTCAAGGTGACCGTGATCGATTATCAGCGCGGCGTGTTTGGCGCGGCGGCGCGTACCGAAGTGGTTTTTCCGTCTTCGAGCGGGGAAGATCCGGTGACGATGCTTTTCAATCACAGCATCCAGCATGGCCCCGTTCCGGCATTTGCCGCTGCTGCGCACATCCATTCCGAACCGGTTCTTCCCGAAGATTCCGTCGAACAACTCAGCGAAATCCTCGGCGGCGATCCGCGCGTGAGCGAAGCCCTGGCGATAGATTCCACTTTCAATTGGGGCGGCGGGCACAGTCACCGCATCATTCTGCCCAAGAAGTTTGAAGCGACTTTCAATGGCGACAGGGAAAGCAGCGTCCGCGTCGCCTGGGAAGGCATCGATAGTGAAATCAGCATATATTCCGGCCAGAAGCGCCTGAGGGCGAAGGTCGGCATCGGCAGCCTTTCTTTCATCAGGAACGTTAACGACAAAACCCGGATCGAGCAGGCCACGTTCGATGCCGAAATCCGGATGGATGGCGAAAAACTGGACATCAGCACGAAATTCGCCGCGAACAAGGTCGCTACGGAAGGCGATGTCGACAAGACGATCGACAAGCTTACGTTGGACAGTCAGGCCAACGTGAGCGACGGGGCGCTCGGCATGACCGTGAAGCTCGCCGCAGCCGGGATCGTCAGGGAAGAAGAAGCCAAGGCGACGATAGACAACAGCAAGATGACCCTCGTGTTTGAAAACATCGACATCGGGGTGCTTGGCGCTATCTTCAACACCATCCTGCAAGCCGACGACGAACAGACGGCGCTCATGACGGCGCAGGAGCAGTCAGTGAAGCTGTTGCAGCGCCAGCCGGCCTTGTCCATCAAGGACGCCAGCGCCCACTGGCCGGAAGGCGATGTGGCGCTGAGCTTCCGCATCGGCTATGTCGGTACGGGAAATATCAGCCAGTTCGTCCTGGCCGATACCGATCTTGCCGACATTACCGCCGACTGGCAACTGAGCCTGCCGCGCACGCTGGCCAACCGCCTTGTTGGCGAGCAGATGTACGAAGATGAAATCGAGGCCAATGCCTTCGACGACGGCGAAAGCGAAGGCGAGGGCGAGCCTGTCCGGAAGCCGACGCAGGAGCAGATCGACCGGCACATCGCCGGTATGATCGGCAGTGGCGTTCTTGTCGAAAAGAACGGCATGCTGAGTCTGGATGCGGTTTTCCGGAAGGGAGAATTGACTCTCAACGGTAAGGCCGCGCCGCTTGAATCCCTGTTGAGTCTGTCGCCGTTCTGACTGACCGCGCATCCGTTTGCTCGTGCGCTGCCGCGCGAAACGAAAAGCCCCTGTGTGACGGCCTTTTGCGCGGCAGCGCGTTTCAGCGTGGCGGATGCCTTATCTTTTGGGATACCCGGCAAGATCGAGCAGGCGGTTCCAGCCGACTGGCTCGAACCCCGTGAGCGGCATCGTACCCACCGTCAGGATGGGGATTTCAGCCGCGTCGCCGAAACGCTTGTAAAAAGCGGTCAAGTCGGCTTCCGTGCCAATCCGGTGCTCGACGAAAGGCACTTCGCGCTTTTCCAGAAGATCGCGCGCGTCCTCGCACAATTGTTTGCAATTGGCGGAGGTGAAAAGCGTGACCGGAAAATCCTGGACGGCCTTGCGGGCCGCGTAGGATGGGGTCGATGCGGGAGCCTGGTTGGCGAATTCGATGGGTTCGGCCCTGTTGCCCGGCGGCGGCTTGTCCGAGTAGTGGAGATGGCCCTTGTGGTCTTTCCAGCGATAGATGGCCGAAGGTTCGGCCATGGCGTTGGCCGGGGCAATGGCAATCATCAGCGCGGCGGCCAGGAAGTTTATTGTTATGTTCGTCATGTGCCCACCATTCCGTTGTGACGTAGAAGCGCATCGACCGACGGTTCGCGGCCCCGGAAAGCCACAAAGGATTCCAGAGCGGGCCGGCTGCCGCCGACTGCGAGGATTTCGCGCCAGAAACGCTCGCCGGTGACGCGATCTAGCAGGCTGCCATGGTTTTCGCCCGCCTGTCCATCGACTGCTTCCTCGAATGCCGCGAAAGCATCGGCTGAAAGCACTTCGGCCCATTTGTAACTGTAGTAGCCGGCGGCATAACCGCCCGCGAAAATGTGCGAGAAACTGTGCGGGAAACGATGCCAGTCCGGCGGGAAAAGCACGGCGACCTCGCGCCGTACTTCGTCGAGAAGCGCCAGCACATCGCCGATGGGGATGCTTCCGGCGATTTCGCCGGATATTGCGCCATTGTGTAGAAGCAGGTCGAAAAGCGAGAATTCGATTTGCCGCACCATTTGCATGCCGCTCTGGAAATTGCGCGCCGCGATCATTTTGTCGTAGAGCGCGCGCGGCAGGGCTTCGCCGGTATCGACGTGGGCGGTCATCGCCGCGAGCACGTCCCATTCCCAGCAAAAGTTTTCCATGAACTGGCTCGGCAGTTCGACCGCGTCCCATTCCACGCCATTGATGCCGGAGACGGCAAGCTCGTCAACTCGGGTGAGCAGATGATGCAGTCCATGTCCGGTTTCGTGAAAGAGTGTGAGCACGTCGTCATGGGTGAACGTGGCGGGCTTGCCGGCGACGGGGGCAGGGAAGTTGCACACGAGATAAGCCGCCGGCGTCGTGACGGCTCCGTTCGCGTCGCGCCAGCGGCTGCGGGCCGAATCCATCCATGCTCCACCGCGTTTGCTGTCGCGGGCGTGCAGATCGAGATAGAACTGTCCGATCGATTCGCCGTTTTTCTCGATGCGGAAAAAACGTATGTCTTCGTCCCACCGCGGCGCTTCGGCGGCGGCGATATCGACGCCGTAGAGTTTGCGGATGACTGTGAAAAGACCGTCGAGCACGCGCGGCTCGGGAAAATATTGTTTCACTTCCTGGTCGGAATAAGCGTAGCGCCGCTCGCGCAGCTTCTCCGAAGCGTAAGCGACATCCCACGGCTCCAGTGACTCCAGTCCGAGTTCCTCGCGGGCGAAGCCGCGCAGTTCGGCCAGGTCGCGCTCGGCGAAAGGTTTGGCCTTCGCCGCCAGTTCGCGCAGGAAAGCGAGTGCTTGTGCGGGCGAATC
Organism: Azoarcus sp.; assembly: GCA_031265765.1. Lineage (GTDB taxonomy): Bacteria > Pseudomonadota > Gammaproteobacteria > Burkholderiales > Rhodocyclaceae > WRNU01. The sequence continues at coordinate 9,272 of JAISCE010000070.1, read as the reverse complement.
CGCCATCTTGGGCACGAGCGAGACTTCGGCGTAGTTGCGGTAGCCGAGCAGTGCCGCTTCCTCCGCGCGCATGGCGAGGATGCGACCGATCAGGGGGCCGTTGTCCCATGCCGCCGCCCCCTCGTCGTTGGTGCAAAATTCCGAGGCACGGGTGGCATGGGCACGGTACATACGCGCGCGCAGGGCGCGGTCGTCGGCGTACTGCATCACAGGCAGCCAGGAGGGGGCATGCAGGGTGAACTTCCAGCCTGGACGGCCATCCTTTTCCGCCGCTGCGCGCGCGGCGGCCCGCGCGTCGGCGGGGATACCGGCCAGGCCCGCTTCGCTGTCGATCCATTCGGCATGAGCGTTGGTCGCGTCGAGCAAATTTTCGGAAAACTTCGCCGCCAGTTGCGAGAGTTCTTCCTGGATGGCCTTGAAGCGCGGCTTGAGCGTTTCCGACAATTCAGCCCCCGAAAGGCGGAAATCCCGGATTTCGTGGTCGACGATGCGGCGGCGCACCGGGCTAGATGCCGCGTATTCGGGACTGGCGGCAAATGCCTTGTACTTGCGGAAAAGCGCGAGGTTTTGTCCCAGTCCGGCGTAGAAGCTCGAAACTTCCGGCAGCATGGTGTTGTACGCCTCGCGCCAGGGAGGGATATCCAGGACGGCATGCAAGTGGCCGACGATTCCCCAGGCACGGCTGAAACGTTCGCCGATTGCGGTCATCGGTTCGATGAATCCGTTCCAGGTCGGCGGGGCGGGATCGGCGGTCAGGCGTTCGATCAGGCCGTTGTATTCGGCGAGCAGCGAACGGATCGCGGGCGCGACGTGTTCGGGGCGGATATCGGAAAAGCGGGGCAGCCCGGAAAAATCGAGCAGGGGATTGATGCCGGCGTTGGCAGTCATGGTCGGGGTCCGGAATGAGAAGCGCGGATGTTTTTTCAGGGCAGCGTTTGCCCGGTGAGGCAAGAATAGGCTTCGCGGTATTTGTCGGCGGTGCGCGCGATGACTTCTGGCGGCAGCCTTGGTCCGGGCGCTTTTTTGTCCCAGTCGAGGGTTTCGAGGTAATCGCGCACGTATTGTTTGTCGAACGAAGGAGGGCTTGTGCCTTCGCGGTAATCGGCGGCGGGCCAGAAGCGGGAAGAATCCGGCGTAAGCACTTCGTCGATCAGGTGGAGAGCGCCCGCGGCATCGACACCGAACTCGAACTTCGTATCGGCGATGATGATGCCGCGCCCGGCGGCGTAATCGACTGCCTCGCGATAAAGCGCGACGGCGGCCTCGCGCGCCTGTTCGGCCAGCGCCGCGCCATGGGGGCCGATGGCCGCTTCGCAATGGGCGCGCGCTTGCTCGAAGGACACGTTTTCGTCGTGTTCGCCGGCTTCGGCCTTGATTGCCGGAGTGAAGACCGGTCGAGGCAGTCTTGCCGCCTGTTTCAGTCCCGGCGGCAGGACGATGCCGCATATCGCGCCATTGGCCTGGTAATCCTTCCAGCCGGAACCGATGACATATCCGCGCACCACGGCTTCGATCGGCAAGGGCTTGAGCCGCTTGGCCACGAGGGCGCGACCGCGAACCTGTTCGCGTTCGCCGGGCGCGACGACATTCTCGGGCGCGATGCCCGTAAGCTGATTGGCGATGACATGCCCGAGGCGGGCGAACCAGAAATTGGCCGTCGCGGTGAGCGCCCGTCCCTTGTCCGGGATCGGATCGGGAAGGACGACATCGAATGCCGACAGCCGGTCGCTGGCGACGATCAGCAGTTTGTCGTCGTCGACCGCATAGATGTCGCGGACTTTACCGCGTCCGAGGAGCGGCAGGCTCTTGATGGAGGATTCAAATAGCGGAGTGCTCACGGCGTTTTCCGGGGTTCGTGACAGAGGCCGTGCATTATATCCAGGCCCGATCAAACCCCTTGCTTGAGACTGGCGGCGATGAAATCGTCGAGATCGCCATCGAGCACGGCCTGGGTGTTGCCGACTTCGTAGTTGGTGCGCAAGTCCTTGATCCGCGATTGGTCGAGCACATAGGAGCGGATCTGGTGCCCCCAGCCGATATCGGATTTGGCATCTTCGAGTTTTTGCTGTTCGGCCTGGCGCTTGCGCAGTTCCAGCTCGTAGAGGCGCGCGCGCAGCATCTTCATGGCCTCGTCCCTGTTGCGGTGTTGGGAACGGTCGTTCTGGCACTGCACGACCGTGTTGGTCGGGATGTGGGTGATGCGCACCGCCGAGTCGGTTTTGTTGATGTGCTGCCCACCCGCGCCGGAAGCACGGTAAGTGTCGATGCGCAGGTCGGCGGGGTTGATTTCGACCTGGATCGAGTCGTCGACTTCCGGGTAGACGAATACCGAACTGAAACTGGTGTGCCGCCGCGCGTTGGCATCGAATGGCGACTTGCGCACCAGGCGATGGATGCCGGTTTCGGTACGCAGATAGCCGTAGGCGTATTCGCCGCTGACCTTGATCGTGCAATTCTTGATGCCGGCGACTTCGCCCTCGCTTTCTTCGAGCAATTCGACGGCGAAGCCTTTTCTTTCGGCGTAGCGCAGGTACATGCGCTCCAGCATGCCCGTCCAGTCCTGCGCTTCGGTGCCGCCCGCGCCGGACTGGATTTCGACGAAGCAGTTCACCGGGTCCATCGGGTGTGAAAACATGCGGCGAAATTCAAGTTTTTCGATGGCCGCCGCCAGCCCGCCGAGATCGTCTTCGACCGCTTCAAAGGCGCCATCGTCGCTTTCGGCCTGCGCAAGATCGAAAAGCTCCTTCAGGTTGCGCGCTTCGTTGCCGACAGCTTCGAGCGTCAGAACCGTGTCTTCAAGCTGGCGCTTTTCCCGCCCGAGATCCTGCGCGCGCGCGGCATCGTTCCATACTGCCGGGTCTTCGAGGGCGCGGTTGACTTCTTCGAGTTTCGACGCTTTAACGTCGTAGTCAAAGATACCTCCGCAATTCGCGTTCGCGTGCGGCGAGGTCGGCGAGGCGTTCGGCAATGGCGTTCTGGCGTTCTGCTTCCATGGAAGGCTCCGGCATGGAGAAAAACTAATTATTATACTTGCCGCCAAGTGTTTTATGTATCCAATAAGCCGTTAGTCACGATTACAATAATAATCGTGACTAACGTTGAGCAGCAAAACGCAGGAATTATCGATTTTCCTTGGTGTGCCACAGTCGTAACACATAGATCGTCTCGTTCTGAATCTCGTAACGGATTTCGTAGTGGTCGGCCAGAATCCGTCGTATTTCGCGCGGCTCGAATTGAGGCAATTGTCTACCGATTCGCGGATTGGTACGCAAAATGGCCGGTGCCTTGGTCAATGTCTGCACTGCCCGTGCAGCAGCCGTTCTGTTTATAGGAGCCAGAAACTCATACAGCCGCGCCAAGTCGGAAAGCGCCTTGCTTGTCCATTTCAGCTTCATCGAAAAGGCACAGGTAGCGGTTCGTCAGTATCCAAACTATCCGTCCATGCCTGGACAGTTTGATGGTCAATGACGCGATCCGTATCCACATCGGCCAATGCTTCATGGGTCAGGCGGTCGCGTTCTTCCTCACTGGCAATCCAGGCTGAGAGCGCCTGCTTCATGATCCAGCCGCGTGAGCGTTCTATACGTTCCGCCAATCGATCGATTTTCTCGACAAGCGGAACCGGCACATGCGCGGTAAGAACGCAGGTTTCGATTTTTTGCATAGTCATAATGTTCTCCATCAAGACTTCAGATACAATCATAGTCCTTGCTGCAACTTTCCCGCCGCATGGTATCTTTTCCGGCCAGTCCACCGGGGAAAGATCATCACATGAGCGCCAACTTGCCGACGGTCATCGCTGCCAAAGACGATTTTCCCAACAATCACGATTTGACGATCCTGCTTCATGCCCGCCTCGACGGCTCGGGCGGATCGAATCGTAACCGCACGCCCAACGCCGCGCGGTTGATCGGCGCCAATACGGATATCGAAGCGATCGAAGCCTGGCTCAAGGCGAAGAAGCGCCAAAGCCCCAACACCCAGCGCGCTTACCGGCGCGAGGCTTACCGCCTGCTCGCATGGGCCGTCGCCTTCAAGGAAAAACCCGTTTCGAGCCTCACCGTCGAAGATGTGGCCGATTTCCACGGCTGGCTCCTCATGCCGGAAAACCACCCCGAATGGACGCGCCGCGGATGGGTGCTGATCCGGGGGCCGCTCCAGCCCGGCAGCGCCAGGCAGGCCATGGTGATCCTCTCGGGCATGTTTCGCTGGCTGGTGGAAGCCGGCTACCTTGCCGGCAATCCGTTCCGCCTTTTCGACGACGGCGTTACCGCAAAAGAAAAAGCCGAGGAAGCCGAGGTCGAGATCGAGCATGTTTTCGACAAGGAGCTTTGGGACTGGATACTCAGGCACATCGACACTTACCGGCCATTCGACCCGGCAAGCCAGGAATACCATGCCTTCGAGCGGATCCGCTTCATCCTCGTTTTCCTCTATTGGACGGGCCTGCGCCGCCATGAACTGGTTTCCGTCACGATGAACCGGATCGCCCGTGAGCGCGGCCAGTGGATCTTGCGCGTCAAAGGCAAGGGCCGGAAGAAGCTGGAACCTGTCGTTCTTCTCCCGCCCGCGATGGAGGCGTTGCACAGATACAGGCTTTCAAGGTCCCTGCCCGGCTTTCCGATGGCGGCTGAAACGGAGGTGCCCCTGATCGCGGCCCACAGGGGCAACAAATCCATAACCGACAATTACCTCAATACCTTATTGAAAAGATTGTTCAAGCGGCTGGCCGATGATATCAGGCAAGTCAATGAAAATTGGGCGGAAAAACTTGAAGCCGGAACCGCGCACTGGATTCGGCACACCTTGGCGACCCATAATGCCGAAGCCGGCGTTCCCATGCAGGACACCGCCGACCAGCTTCGCCACAGGTCGATGGATACGACACGCCGGATTTACACCCATGTAAAGCGTCTGGAAAAACGCGAGAAAGGCTTGTCCAAGCTTCTCGATTACGACGGTTGAGCAGACGCGCACGAGGAACGCCCATGTTCTCGGCAAGCCGCCGCCAACCCCTTGAGAGGACTGGACGTCCGGGAAACAAACTCAGGCAGCGGCCCTGGTTTTTTTCTTTTTGCTGCCAAGGCCCTCGTAAAGCGCGACGAATTCCTGCGTCAGCTTGTGACGGGGATCGAGATGGATCATCGGGCGCGCATGTTCGTGCGATTCCTTGATCCTCACCGAAGCCGACAGGAAGGGTTGCAGCACCGGCAGTCCCTCGTCGATCAACGCCTGGACGACTTTCTGCGGCAGATTGGCGCGAGGCTGGTACTGATTGACCACGATGCCTTCCACCTGGAGATCGCGGTTGTGATCGGCGCGAATTTCTTCGGTATTGGCGAGCAGCGAATACAGGGCATTGCGCGAAAATTCGTCGCAGTCGAACGGAATCAGGCAGGCATCGGCGGCGATCAGGGCCGAGCGCGTGAAAAAGTTGAGCGCGGGCGGCGTGTCGATGAACACCTGATCGAAGTCTGCGGCAATTTCGTCGAGCGCCTCGCGCAACTTGTAAATCTTGTAGCGGGATTCCAGCTTGCCTTGCAGTTCTTCGAGACTCGGATGCGAAGGCAGCACCGAGAGGCGTTCAAAAGGCGTGGCCACTGCGAATTCGATCGTTTTCTTGGGGTCGAGCCGGAAAGTCAGGCTTTGCTCGAAAAAATCGGCAAGGGTGTTTTTCGGCCTGGCGGCGTTGCCGCCGAGCAGGTATTGCGTGGAATTGCCTTGCGGGTCGAGATCGACCACCAATGTGCGCTTGCCTTTCTGGGCGCCGATCGCCGCCAGGTTGCAAGTAATGGTGGATTTGCCGACACCGCCTTTCTGGTTGAACACTACGCGCCGCATTGCCGTTTTTCCCCAAGTTGTCCGCCAAGCATGAAATTGTGCGCGTTGTTGATCGAAAAATGAATGCGTTTTGGCGTATTTCCCGCAAATCTTTTCGTCATTGTAAAACCCGTCCCATTCTGAAATCGCATCCGGGACGCGAGGCGCAATTCATCCAGCGGACAGGCAAGACGCCATGCCGCGCCTATCGTCCGGGATAGTCTTTCAGCATCACCCCGCACGGAATCCCGCTGCCGGACGGCGAAACCGAGGGTAAACCCCGAACCAATTACCCTATACGCATCCTTGTCCGGAAAGATAGAATGCGCGCCTTCGGTTTTCCGGAATAGTGAAACGATACATGACCGGGCCGATCATCGTGTTCCCAGAGGAAAAACATGGATCAGGATTTCATCGCCGCGGCACTCGATTATCACCGTTCGCCGACGCGCGGGAAGATTTCGGTCGTTCCGACCAAGAGTTTGACCAACCAGCGCGATCTCGCGCTCGCGTACTCCCCCGGCGTGGCGGCGGCGTGCGATGCCATCGTCGCCGATCCGGATCAGGTACGCGAACTGACCAGCCGCGGCAATCTGGTCGCGGTCGTCACCAACGGCACCGCGGTTCTCGGACTGGGCAATATCGGCCCGCTCGCTTCCAAGCCGGTCATGGAAGGCAAGGGGTGCCTGTTCAAGAAATTTGCCGGTATCGACGTGTTCGACATCGAACTCGACGAACGCGACCCCGACAAGCTGATAGAGATCATCGCCGCGCTCGAACCGACGCTGGGGGGCATCAACCTCGAAGACATCAAAGCGCCCGAGTGCTTCTACATCGAGAAAAAGCTGCGCGAGCGCATGAAGATTCCCGTCTTCCACGACGACCAGCACGGCACCGCGATCATCTCGTCGGCGGGCCTCATCAACGGCCTCAAGATCGTCGGCAAGGAAATCGGCGAGGTCAAGCTCGTCTGCTCGGGCGCGGGCGCGGCGGCCATTGCCTGCCTTGACCTCATGGTGAGCCTGGGCCTGAAACGCGAAAACGTCTTTGTTTGCGATTCGCGCGGTGTGATCTACCAGGGCCGCGAAGAAAACATGGAGCCTACCAAGGCGCGCTACGCCCAGATAACCGAAGATCGCACACTGGGCGACGCCATCGCGGGCGCGGACGTTTTCCTCGGCCTCTCGAAAGCGGGGGTGCTCAAGCCCGAGATGGTCGCGCGAATGGCCGACAAACCTCTGATTTTCGCGCTCGCCAATCCGACGCCCGAAATCCTTCCCGCCGAAGCCAAGGCCGTGAGGCCGGATTGCATCGTCGCCACGGGTCGCTCCGACTACCCCAACCAAGTCAACAACGTCCTCTGCTTCCCTTTCATCTTCCGGGGCGCGCTCGACGTAGGCGCCACCACCATCAACGAGGAAATGAAACTCGCCTGCGTCAAGGCCATCGCCGGGCTGGCGCAAGCCGAGCAAAGCGATGTCGTTGCCACGGCCTACGGCGGCGAAGAACTGATTTTCGGCCCCGATTACATCATTCCCAAACCGTTCGATCCACGCCTGATTATCAAGATTGCGCTCGCGGTGGCGGAAGCGGCGATGGCCTCGGGCGTGGCCCGGCACCCGATCGGCGACCTGCGCGCCTATGCCGCGAGTCTCAGCGATTTTGTGTATCGCTCCAGCATCGTCATGCGGCCCGTCTTCACGGCTGCCAAGAAAGTGGTTGCCGGACACAAGCGGGTACTCTATGCCGAAGGCGAGGACGAGCGAGTGATCCATGCCGCGCGCGAAGTGGTCGAAGAAGGACTTGCCCGTCCCATGCTGATTGGCCGTCCCGCCGAAATCGAAGCGCGCATCAAAAAAATCGGACTCAACTTCGCGCCGGGGCGCGACTTCGATATCGTCGATCTGGAGCACGACCCGCGTTACCACGAATTGTGGCGCGAGTACTACGGCTTGATGTCGCGCAATGGCGTCACCCCCGGCCTGGCCAAAGTGCGCATCCGCCGCGACTCCACGCTGCTTGGCGCCCTGCTGCTGCGCCTGGGGCATGCCGACGCGCTCGTGTGCGGCACCTTCGGCACCTACGAATATCACCTCCAGCATGTGCGAGATGTCATCGGCCTGAAACCGGGCGCCCGTCAGTTCGCGGCAATGAACCTGCTCATGTTGCCCCGCCTCGTGCTGGCGATTGCCGACACACAGGTCAACGAAAACCCGAGCGCCGAAGATATCGTCGACATCGCCCTGATGGCGGCATCCGAACTGCGCAGCTTCGGGCACGAACCGAGAGTCGCCCTGCTGTCGCATTCCAACTTCGGTTCCTCGCAATCGACCTCGGCCCGCAAAATGCGCGCCGCCAGCGAAATCCTGCGCAACACCTCGCCCGCGCTCGAATGCGATGGCGAAATGTTCGCCGATGCGGCGCTGTCTCCCGACATTCGCGCCACCTTGCACCCCGACTCCACCTTGAAAGGCGAAGCCAATCTTCTGGTGATGCCCAACCTCGATGCGGCCAATATCTCTTTCAATCTGCTGAAAGCGGCCAACTGCGACGGTGTTTCGATCGGGCCGATCCTGCTTGGACCCGCCAGACCCGTGCACATCCTCACGCCCTCGGCTACCGTGCGCCGGCTGGTAAACATTACTGCCCTGGCTGTGGTGGATGCGGCGGCCTTGCAGAAATGAGCGTCTCCCCTGCCCCGGTGAGCGCCTTGCCGTTCAAGAGCGAGCTTTCTGACCGGGGGCTGTGGGGTGGACAAAGCGCCCTGCCCTGCCGCGCGGCCAACAAGTGCTGGCGCCTGCCTCTCTGCGTGCATGGCGATCATGCGGTACCTCGGCGCAGTAGTTGACACACTCGAATCGCTCCCTATAATGGCGAGCTTTCCGAGCGGGAATAGCTCAGTTGGTAGAGCGCAACCTTGCCAAGGTTGAGGTCGCGAGTTCGAGACTCGTTTCCCGCTCCAAATACTCATCCAAGGTTATCTGCGGACGTCTGTAAATTCCGGACGAAGACATCGATACGTCTGAAATTCCCGGACTGAGAACAAGCTGGGCACACACTTGGACCAGTTCATTGCGCGGGATAAGACGCACATCGTCGCCATGACCGGCTCCTACTTCCGAGGCGACGCCAAGGCCGTGCTTGCTCCGCAGGACGAGTCGAAGTTCGATACCGTTACCTATACCTACTACGAACAGCTCAATGGTTACGAGTACCTCAAGCAACTCGATATCGGCTACTTTTTCTACAGCGGGCCTTGAATGATCGTAAACGGGTTCTTACGACTCCCGCTTTCCGGAATCACGCTCCCCAAACCGCGATGTCCGTTTCCCCGAACTTCTCCGTCCGCCGCCAGATGCGCTCGTCCCACGGTCTGCCCGATTCGCGGTCGAAGATGAAAAGATGCGCTTCGTCCGCCCCGGCCCGTTTCGCGTAATCGGCGGTCTGCGCCA
>JAISCE010000089.1 GCA_031265765.1 Azoarcus sp. | reverse complement strand
CTCCACTCGGCCGACAAGGCCTCGGCCTGCTGCAAGACGGTTTGGACTGCTGAATCCTGAAGGTCTGGCGGATAGCCGTACTTGCGCAGGATGCGCTTGACCAGTACCCGCATTCGGGCGCGGGCAGAGTCGCGATGCGCCCAATCCACCGACACGTTCTCACGCAAACTGACCAGCAGTTCGTGAGCGATGACCTTGAGTTTGTCGTCGCCCATCACCTGTATCGCCGATTCATTTTCTGCCAGCGCATCGTAGAAAGCGATTTCCTCATCGGAGAGACCGGACTCCTCGCCACGTTGCCGCGCCGCGCGGATGTCCTTCGCCAACCGGATCAGTTCCTGCAATACCTCGGCAGTGGTGATGGCGTTGGCGTGGTAGCGCGCCACGGCATCTTCCAGCCGTTCGGAGAAAGCCCGCGTTTCGACGATGTTGGCCTTGCCGCGCGAGCGGATGCCGTCGTTGATGAGCTTCTTCAACGCTTCCAGCGCCAGATTCTTCTTCTGCATCTGCTGCACTTCGGCGAGAAATTCGTCGGACAGGATGGAGATGTCCGGACTTTGGATGCCTGCCGCCTTGAGGATGTCCACGATCTCGGTCGAAACCACCGCGCGGCTGACGATCTGCTGGATGGCGAAGTCGCGTTCCTGCGAGGTCACGCCGGAGCCTGTGGCGCTTTTGACCAGCGCGGCGCGGATGGCTTGAAAGAAGCCCACTTCCTCGCGGATGCCGCGCGCTTCGTCCGAGGCCGACGCCAGCGCATACGCCTTCGACAAGGCCAGCGCCGCATCCCGATAACGCCGCTGGGCGTTCTTCTTGCCTTCGTCCGTGATCTCTGCCGCAGCCCATTGCTGTTGCCTGTTCAGAATCCACTCGATAGCTCCGGCCATCATCGCCAGGCGTTGCTGGGGCGTGCCGTCCAAGGCCGTGGCATAGTCGAAGCCGTGGTACATATCACGCACGATTTCGTATTTCTCCAGCAACACCGCGACGGCTTCGGCTTCGTCAACGCCCGTGGTTTCCTGATCGCGCGCCGAATACTGGGCCAGCGCCGACTTCAGGTTCTGTGCGATGCCGATGTAATCCACGATCAGCCCCGCGGGCTTGTCGCGGAATACGCGGTTCACGCGGGCGATGGCCTGCATCAGTCCGTGGCCTTGCATCGGCTTGTCCACGTACATGGTGTGCATGCACGGCGCGTCGAAGCCGGTCAGCCACATGTCGCGCACGATCACCAGCTTGAGCGGATCTCTCGCATCGCGGGCGCGCTTGGCGAGCAGATCGCGTCGCGCCTTGTTGCCGATGTGCCGTTGCCATTCGGATGGGTCGCTGGCCGCGCCGGTCATCACGATCTTGATGGCCCCGGCGCTGTCGTCGGCGCTGTGCCAGTCCGGATGCAGCTTCACGATTTCGTCGTACAGCGCCACGCAGATGCGGCGGCTCATGCACACCACCATGGCCTTGCCGTCCAGCGCGGCCAGCCTGTCCTCGAAATGCGCCACCAAATCCTTCGCCACCAGCGCGAGGCGTTTTTCGCTGCCGACCAGTTTTTCGACCGTCGCCCATTTCGCCTTCAGCCTTTCCTGCTCGGTGACGGCCTCGTCCTCCGTCAATGCCTCTACCTCGGCGTCGAGTTTGGGCTTTTCATCCTCGGAAAGTTCGATGCGCGCCAGCCGCGATTCGTAGTAGATCGGCACCGTCGCGCCGTCTTCTACCGCGCGGCTGATGTCATACACGTCGATGTAGTTGCCGAACACCGCTGGCGTGTTGACGTCCGCTGCTTCGATGGGCGTGCCGGTGAAGCCGATGAACGAGGCATTGGGCAATGCGTCGCGCAGGTATTTGGCAAAGCCGTAGGAGACTTCGCCGGTTTTGGCATTCATCTTGGCGCGAAAGCCGTATTGCGAACGGTGTGCTTCGTCGGCGATCACCACCACGTTGCGGCGCGTGGTCAGCGGTTCGGCCACCTCGCCGAACTTCTGCAAGGTCGTGAAGATCACGCCGCCCGAGGCCCGCGCCAGCAGTTGCTGCAAATGCTCGCGGCTCTCGGACTGCACAGGCGTTTGGCGAATCAGATCGCGGCACATCGAGAATGTGGCAAACAACTGGTCGTCCAGATCGTTGCGGTCGGTCAGCACCACCAGCGTCGGGTTCTCCATCGCCGGGTGCTTCACCAGCCGTCCGGCGTAGAAGGCCATCAGCAGGCTCTTGCCGGAACCCTGGGTATGCCAGATCACCCCCGCGCGCTGGTTGCCCTTGTGCTGTGTCGCCACAGTGGGCAGTCCATGGGACGCCGGTTCCTCGGCCACGCCTTGCCGTGGGCCGGAGGCGCGAATCGTGGATTCAATGGCGCGGTTGACGGCATGGTACTGGTGATAGCCTGCAACGATCTTCGCCAGACCTGAGCCGGTTTCGCCGAACACGGTGAAGTAGCGCAGCAGGTCAAGGAACCTTTGTTTCTCGAATACGCCTTCGATCAGCGTTTCCAGTTCCGGCGCGCCCTTGGGCGCAACGCCCAAGCCATCCGCCGTGCGCCACGGCATGAAGCGTTCCTGATCGGCGGACAGCGACCCCACACGGGCGGCGATGCCGTCGGACGTCACCAGTAGCGCATTGGTGTGGAACAGCGCCGGAATCTGCTGTTTGTAGGTTTGCAACTGGTTGAAGGCGCCTGCCAGATGCGCGTCTTTGCTACCCGGCGCTTTCAGTTCGATCACCGCCAGCGGCAGGCCATTGACGAACAACACCACGTCCGGCCTGCGGTTGATCTGGCCGTTTATGACTACGAACTGATTGACCGCCAGCCAGTCGTTGCGGTCCGGCTGCTCGAAATCCAGCAGCGCCGCCTTGCCCGCCGTCAACACGCCATCCTCGCCGTAGAATTCGACGTCCACGCCCTCGGTCAGCAGCGTGTGGATGCGGCGGTTTTCTTCCAGCAGGGCGGGGAAGACGGATTGGGTGAGCTTGCGCAGCGCGTCGGCGCGCGCTTCCGGTGGCAGCTGCGGATTGAGCCGTTCAATGGCATTTTCGAGCCGTTTTTGCAGCACCACGACATCATGGCTGTCACGTTCCGGCGTGTTGCCATCGGGGCCAATGGTATCGTCGCGCGCGGTGGCGTAGCCCAGCCCGCGCAGTTGCGCCAGCAGGGCTTGCTCGACTTCGTTTTCGGACAGAAAGGTCATCAGCGTCGCTCCTTGTCGATGTAGGCCAATCCTGCGGCTGTCGTGCGGTATTGCTGCTTGGAGCTGCGCGGCTTGTCGGGGAGGGTCATTTCCAGCAAACCGGCATCGAGCAGCGGGCGCAGCACTTGGTTCCGGAACTTGGTGCGGTCGCTGCGCCCGGATGGCCTCATCAATTCCGGAATTGGTTTAGAAAACATAGCGATTTCAAGCATTTGAACTTGGTGCTCACTTAGGGAACTGCTGAACTAATCCGTAACTTTGCGTGCCAACGCATTGAACCCCGTACTTTCACGCAAGAAATCGCCATCACGGTATTCAGCGGTGCTTTGCACGTTCAATTTCGCCCAT
>JAISCE010000068.1 GCA_031265765.1 Azoarcus sp. | reverse complement strand
CACACCCCGTTCTTCAGCAACTACCGTCCGCAGTTCTACTTCCGGACGACGGACGTAACGGGGTCGGTCTCGCTGCCGGAAGGCACGGAGATGGTGATGCCGGGCGACAACGTGACGATCACGGTAAAGCTGATTGCGCCGATTGCGATGGAAGAAGGTTTGCGTTTCGCCATCCGCGAGGGCGGCCGCACGGTAGGCGCTGGCGTCGTCGCCAAGATTATCGAATAACACTCGTCACACCTGAGCACATGGGGCGGCAGTCCCTGTGTGTCTCGCTCTTTGGAAATCCATCATGCAAAGCCAGAAAATCCGCATCCGCCTGAAAGCCTTCGACTACCGGCTGATCGACCAGTCCGCACTCGAAATCGTCGATACCGCCAAACGCACCGGCGCAGTAGTCCGTGGCCCCGTGCCGTTGCCGACCCGCATCGAACGCTTCAACCTGCTGCGCTCGCCGCACGTCAACAAAACCTCGCGCGACCAAATGGAAATCCGCACCCATCTGCGGCTGATGGACATCGTCGATCCCACCGACAAAACCGTCGATGCGCTGATGAAACTGGATCTTCCGGCTGGCGTGGATGTGGAAATCAAGCTGCAATAAAAAAGCGGCTTGCTCGATCTACCTTGAAACACAAGGGCCGGGATTTCCGGCCCTTGTGTTTTTTACGTGGAAATTTCCCTCGTCGCCTGATCCGCGGCATATAACAAACCGCATCTTGACCCGCCACGGAGGCCCGCCTAACATCACCCATTTCCCGTGGATGACTGCTTTGTCCGTACTGCAATTATTCGATCCGATCGCTGCCGACATGCGCGCGGTCGATACCCTCATCCGTGAACGTCTTTATTCCGATGTCGTACTTATCCGGCAGATGGCGGAGTACATCATCCATAGCGGCGGCAAACGCCTGCGTCCCGCCCTGGTGCTTTTTGCCGCCAACGCGCTTGGATACCGCGGCGGTAAAAAGCATCACGAACTGGCTGCCGTCGTCGAGTTCATCCATACTTCCACGCTGCTGCACGACGACGTTGTCGACGAGTCCGAATTGCGCCGTGGCAACAAGACTGCCAACGCCCTGTTCGGCAATGCCGCCTCGGTGCTGGTGGGAGATTTCCTGTATTCCCGCGCTTTCCAGATGATGGTGAACGTCGACAGTATGCGGGTGATGCAAGTGCTTGCCGAAGCCACCAACGTCATTGCCGAAGGCGAGGTGTTGCAGTTGCTCAACTGCCACAATGCCGACGTTACGGTCGCTGGTTATTTGCAAGTCATTCGATGCAAAACGGCCAAATTGTTCGAGGCTGCCGCCCGTCTTGGCGCCATCCTTACCGAAGCCCCTCCCGCAATCGAGCAGGCGCTGGCCGATTTCGGCATACATCTTGGCACGGCGTTCCAGATTGTCGATGACGTGCTCGACTATTCAGCCGACGAGACCGAAACCGGCAAGCACCTTGGCGACGATCTTGCCGAAGGCAAACCGACCTTGCCTCTGATCCATGCCATGCAACATGGCACTTCCGGACTGGCTGCGCGGGTACGGCTTGCCATAGAAACTGGCGGGCGCGATGATTTCCCTGCCGTCCTGGAAGCGATCCAGGCAACCGATGCACTGAACGCCGCGCGCAGTCATGCGCGCGGCGAAGCCGATCTGGCGATCGGGGCGCTTCAAGGGCTTCCATCTTCCGTTTTCAAAGAAGCTTTGCTAAAATTGACAGACTTTGCGGTTTCAAGGGGTTTTTGATCGAGTTTTTGTCTAACGGCTTGATTTTAAACGTCTTTCGGGGAATAGCTCAGCCTGGTAGAGCACTGCGTTCGGGACGCAGGGGCCGGAGGTTCGAATCCTCTTTCCCCGACCAAAAACTTGGCCGACAACGTTTTCAGGAAAATTCATCAGCATTTTCAGGAGAATGCAAGCCGTTCTACAGCGGATTTTCCGAGTACCGGCGGCAAATGAGCGTAAATCTCGGTTTGTTTGACACTGGCATGGCCCTGAAAGGTCGCGGACGACGTAGATCGACCCGCCTTGCATTACCAGCCAACTTGCATCGACCGTTGGTCGGCTTTTCAAGGTTTCCCGGCACGGGGCTTGCCGCGCACTTGGCCAATATAAACTCGACATCCCTGCCTGCGTAATCTCTTGTCAAGGAATACAGGCAACTCAGCGGATAATCCGTTGGGGTTGGAGGCGCTCGCCATCGGCGGAGAAGCGCCGGAAACCGGGTAAGGCCGGGTTCCGGCACCTGTATTGCATCTTCTTATTGGGTTGGGGCGTGCGTTTCCAGCCATGTGCGCAGGATCGCGTTGAAGCGAACTTGCCAGTCCGGCCCCGTCGCCCGAAGGCTGGCAAGGATGTCGCGGTCCAGGCATACATTGACGTCTCGTTGCGGTATGCGCTTTGCCGCGCATTTGTTCGGGTTGGCAAGGACGGCGGCGGCATTGATGGCTTCGGTGTGGGTAGGGGTGCCGATTGTCTGTGTTTGCATGATTGACTCCTTCGATGTGGATAGCGCGGTTTCGGACCTTCGCCAACTTGTCTTGAGTGACGGGTTAGTACCAGCAAGAAACGTGCTAGTTTTTATGTTATTGATTATTTGTATAAAATAATGTTACACATCGAAAATGTGTAAAGCATGGCGACATCTCTCTGTCAATACAACACAATGCCGGATGGCGCGAAATCCAGACGGGAAAAGGGGAGTTGCGCGCCGGCCTATGGATACAGGAACTGTCGCATCAGGATGAGTTCTCCGGTAAAGCGCATCGGGAAGCTGAACTCCTGCCGCTTTTCGTGTGCCGTGCCTTCATTGCTGATGACGGCAAGGCGGGCGATGGTCAATTCGGCGGCATTTCCGCCGCCACCGTAATAATTCACATAGACTTGGTAGAGTCCTTTCTCCGGCGCGGCGGAAGCGAAGATTTCCGGGCCGTAGCCTGTGGTGACATCGATGTCGATCGCGCCGCCGTCGATGGCGCGCTGCCCGTACCAGGCGTGCTGGCCGTTCGGCGTGACGACGTGCAGATCGAGGTCGGTGCCGTCGGTATCCCAACTAAGCAGGATGCGCAACCGGGATTCGGCTTGCCCGTTCGCGCTTTGGTAAAACTGGGTGCGCAGGCGTTCCCCGTCACCGATGACTTCGACGCTGTTGGAACCGGCGCCGAAGCTGTACGGGCGGGCGAAAGCGCCGTTGTCATTGATCCGCACCGGCATGGCGCTGCCGTTGACGACGAGGGTGGCGGTTTCTTTGCGCTGGTTGTGGATACGCCCGCGAATCTGGTTGCTTTCCGGCGTATCGGCGTCGATACCGGGCGTGACGGCGGGGTAATTCACTGTCTGGGTGTAGGGCGCGTCGGGGTTGCCTTGCCGCCAGCCGCTGATGGGGGCATCCAGCCCGGCCAGCGCCGGGCCGGAGAGCAGCGCCGCGGCGATGCTGGCGAAAATGCGGCGCGGAAAGGGATGGACAGTCTGGTTTGTCGTCACGATATGACTCCGGATGAGATGTAAAGGGCTTTTACCTGAAAAAGGCAGTCTCATGGGTTTCTCCAAGGATCAGGCGGCGCGCCCATCGTTCGATGAGTTCTTCGTCGTGGCCGGAAGGATGGTGGCGCAAGCCGAGGTGCAGGTATTCGTGCGTCAGCGCCAGGCGGTCTTCCATCGTCTTCAGTCCGTGCACATGGATGCGATTTCTGTCCTGCTCGGAAAACGGCGTACCGTGGGGCAGCAGGCAGACGCGCGGGGCGGACGGCGGCTCGAATCCCCGCACGCGCTCTTGCAGGATGCGACGCCATTGCGGGGCGCGCGCTGCGAGCCAGGTTTCGGCTTCGGTGAACGGTTGACAGGGCACGCCCGCCGGGTCGTGCATCGCGGCCAGGTTGGCGTCGGGAAAAGCCTTGCGCAGAATGACATCCCACGCTTCTCCGGCGCGACCGGCGGCGACGGCTTCCGTCCATGCCATACGGTTTTTCGACGAGGTGTGGCTGTGGTAGCCGGCCGGTACGCCGGTGAGTATGATGCCGGCGCTGAATCCGGCGGCGGCGCGGGCCGCCGCGCCGGGTGGATTGGGCGATACCCGCTGCGCGTGGCTGCTGTCGTCGATGGCGAGGCAGTTGCCCTGCTTTTTTGCGTTGTTCAGTAAGTAGCTGCGAATGACGACCGCCAAGGCGCGAGCGGCTTCGGTCTGCGTTGCGTCGGCTTCGCGTTCGATGACGCGGGCCACGTAGCCGTCCAGGCCGAAGCGCCCTTCGATGCGGTCGCGTCCGCCTTCCCGCGTCAGGCTCAGTTCGCCGTTGGCGATGACGGGTATGGAAACATCTTTGGAGAAGCGTGCGACGTAACGGCCGCGCAATATGCCTGCGGGCGCGGGTTTGCCGCCCGCCTGCTCGAGCGCGAACGGGTAGCGCGCGAAAAAGTTGACTTTTACGCAGCCCGGCGTCGAGGCGGCGTTTTCCGGCGAGAGCGTTCCGGACAGGGCGGCGGCCAGCGCCGCGCCATGACGCGCCATTACTTGCTGCCCCGTGCCTTCGCCCGCGAACCATACGGGCCGTCCATCGCTCAGCCAGCCTGCGCCGCCGCCGTAGCGGATACGGGGGTTGCCGGGGCGATGCCAGGAGAAGGTCTTGATCCGCAACTGGCTGCCCATGCCTCGCGCGAGTTTCGTCGGAGCGGGAGCCGCTCCGGCGTCGAACAGGCGCGCGAGCAAGACGTTCGCGGCATCTTCGCGCGCACGGGCGGGCGCGGCGGCGAGCGCGCCCAGGATGCTGGCGGGAGAAACCACGGTTTCCGGCTTCATTGCGTTGAGTTCAGCCAGCCAGGGCGCATGGGTGCGCACGCCGGGGCGGACTTCCCAGAATCGACGCCATGCCTGTGGGTCGATGTCGAGGCGGGCGGGTGCGAAAAACAGGCCGCACGAGCGCAGCAGCGCCGCATCGCGGCTGATGGTCTGGCCGGGGGCGCAGCAATAGGCTTCTTCCGCGCGATGCTCGCGGGCGGCGGCGGAAGCGCCTTGCGCGCCAGTGCAGACGTAGTCCGGTGCGGGGCGGCGTTCTTCGAGCAGCCAGAGGTAAACGAAAAGCTTCCACAGACTGCCGAGCGGGGCGCGGGCGGCGAAGGGGTCTTGCGGGCCGGGCGCGGGCAGGTTGTCCGTCGATGCGGATAAACGCGGGGCCGAGGCGGACCGCCGCGCTTCATCCGGCTTCGGGCCGCCGGTTTCCCGGAAGGGAGAAAGAACCGCCGTGGCGTCGCGCGGCGCGCCCGATGTATCGAAGGTCCGC
Source organism: Azoarcus sp. (assembly GCA_031265765.1). Classification (GTDB taxonomy): domain Bacteria; phylum Pseudomonadota; class Gammaproteobacteria; order Burkholderiales; family Rhodocyclaceae; genus WRNU01. The sequence continues at coordinate 16,811 of JAISCE010000068.1, read as the reverse complement.
CATGCCAACTCGCCGGGTTTGCCGCTGTCCCAGAGAATCTCCAGCGCCGGAAGCGCCCCGGCGGCGGTTTGCGCGGCTTCCGCGCCGGGGCAGCAGCACGCGGCGATGAGCGGGAGAACCGCGCGCCAGGGTGAGACAGTCATGCCGGATCGAAACACCGTCGCGCTCCGTGGCCGCTCAGTCTACGATCCAGGTCGCGTTTCCGCCTTCGGCATAGGCTTTCCGCGCCGGTTCGTACATCCGGTGGTAACGCGCCGGGGGCAGGGTGAAACTGCCGCTTTGCCCGACGCGCAGCAGGTTGCGCAGGATGAGTTCCGTGTCGGCGGGCAAGTTTTCGACCGGTATGCCGTAGCGGTCCGGGTGTTCTTCGGCATGGCTGCTGTCAAGAGGCTTTTTCTCCTTGCCATTGTCTTCGATCAGTTCAATGCCCCATGTGCTGCGTTCGATGGCTGCGCCGGGAGGCAGCGGCGCTTCGACGAGGCCGTATCGGTAGGCGGTTTTCGACGAGAGGCGGATTTCGTCGAGGTACAGGGCTTGCGCCGACAGCTTTTCGCCGGGTTTGACAGGTACCGCTGCGTAGCTGGCGACCCCTTTCTTGAATTCGCGGCGCTCCAGCCGGTACAGCTTGCGCGCAATGTCGACCGGCAAGGCGCTTTCGCCGCGCTCCTCGCTTTCGTAGCGCAGGATTGCCGTGAGCCGGGCGGGCGCGTTGCCGACCCGCAGCGTATCGGGCAGGCTGGCATCGGCGGGCCAGCGCCAGCCGGTCTGGCCGAAGCGCGTTTCCGTTTCGATCCATCGGTTGCCGGCAGGCTTGAGTCCGCCATTATCGTCCCGGAAATTGCCGCCAAGCGCCTTGCGCGTCCATACCAGCGTCAGCGCCCTGTCTATCGTCGGCGTTGCCTCGGTAGCGTCGGCGAGGATGGCAGGCGCTTCCGTGAGGCTCAGGCCGCCGGTGAGCAGGAGCAGGGCGCGCGCCGAAGGCAGTCCGCTGGCTTGCAGGGTTTTTCTTGCATCGGCGTGTGCATTGGCCGCAGGGGATGGGGCTTCATCGCGGGCTTGCTGGCTTGCGCGGTGGGCGCGCTGCTTTGCTCTGCCGCCGGATTTCGGGCGGGAAGCCGCCGCAGGCGCGGCGGATTTCGTTTCCGCCTTGGCGCCGGCTTCCTTGATACCGGCTTCCGATGCGATGAGAGAGGCCAGCGCCCGCGCATAAGCCAGGCCCAGCGGGGAATCCGGCTGGCCCAGGATGGGACTGTCCGCCGCTTCGCCGTCGGTTTGGCGTTCGTCTTTACTGCCTTCCGGCGCTGCTTTTTCCATGGATTTCAGCGAGGCGAGCAAGCCTTCGGCCTGCGTGCGCACGGGCAGGCCGATTTGCTGGATGAACCACAACGCGAGGGCGCGGTGCAGTGCGGGCGCGCGGCTCGCGTGATCCCGGTAAACCGTCAGGATATGCTCCCAATGTTCGGCGGGCAGGGAAATGCCCAGCGCGTGGGCGGCATGCCAGTCGGCATAATAGGCATAGGCGGTCATGAATGCGTCGCCTTCGCTGCCATGCCCCCACCAGCCGAAAACGGCTTTGGGACCAGCGAGCGTGGCCAGTCGTTGGCGCTGACTGGAGAGCGCCTGCCACAAGGGGGCGGTCTTGCCTTGCGTGCGGTCGGACGCCAGGAGCGGTGTAACGATGGCCAGCGGAATCAGGCGGCTCGATGTTTGCTCGACGCAGCCCCATGGGTATTCGATCAGCGAGTCGGCAATCCGCAAGAAGTGTTCGCTGCCGTTTGCGGCTAGGCGCAGGCTCAGGCGGCGGGCGCCGGCGGGGAGATCGAGGGAGACCGTGCCGCGCTCGATTTCGAGCGCCTTCTCGTGGATGCCGCGCCAATGGCTGGATTGGGCGACGAGCGGTGTTTCCAGCGCGTCGGCCAGCGCGCTCGCCTCGCGCACTTCCAGGCGCGCCGTCTGCGTGCCGGAGAAAGGCGGCAGCTTGAAGGGCAGGTAGGTCAGGCCGCGCGGCAGGCTCGCTTTTTGTACGATTTCTTTCCGCGCCAGCTTGAGGACGATTTCCGCTTCGCGCGTCGCATCTGTATTGTTGAAAACGGCAAGCGAGGCAACGGGGGCGTCGCCTTCGCGCATCCAGGCGGGCGAGGTCCATTTGGCATACAGCGGCTTGTCGGATTGCACATAGGCTGTGCGCTGCCCATAAGCGCCGTTTTGCTGTGCATCGTCCAGCGCCACGGCGCGCACGGTGATGCGCCAGCGCGAGAGCGCATCCGGCATTTTGAAGCTGAAACGGGCGTGGCCCTTTTCGTCGGTGAGCAGGGCGGGTTGCCATGCTGCGGTGTCGGTATCGTCGCGGCGGGCGCGTTCCAGCACCTTGATGCCGCGTTCGTTGTACTGGTGACGGGCGGGCGGCTGGCGTGCGGCATCCCGGGCGTAATCGGCGGCCTCGTCGTAGGTGATGAAGTTGAGGCTGGCATCGGTGCGCACGTTGTTGCGGCGCACGTGCTGGAAGAATTCCGCGATGTCGGGGGCGATTTCCGGTTGCAGGGCGTAGATCATTTCATCGACGACGGAAACGGTCAGTACCGCCCGCGCCGGTTTGCCTTTCAGACTGGCATCGATGTCGACCGTCACCGTTTCGCCGGGCCGCACGCTCTGCTTGACGGTCTTGATGTCGAGCGTCAGGCGCGGTGCGGCGACCACCAGTCCGGCGTTCTGGAAAACGTATTCGCCCTTGTGGACATATACCAGCGAGAAAGTCATGTTCGGCGCGTGCGCTTCGGTAATGGGAATGCGCGCGCGCCACTGCTTGGGGCCGAGGCGCTCGACGCCCATCCAGCCGACATTGCCGCCCAAGGCGGCGGAAAGCAGCGCGCTGGCCTCCACCCGGTCGCGCTCCAGCGTGAGCAGGGCTTCGTCGACCGCCTCGGAGAACGTAATCAGCACTTCGGCGGTATCGCCGGGCCGATAGCGTTCCTTGTCGACGACCATTTCGATGGTGCCGGGTACGGCTTCGACGCCTTGCGCATTGCCGTCCACGCCGCCGACCCAGTGCGCGGACGCGGCCACGAGATTTCCCTTGGCGTCGCGCAGCAGCAAGGAATAGGAGCCGGGCCTGTCCAGCTTCGGCGACCATTTGCGTGCGCCGGTATCGAATTTGCCGCCTTCCTTGCTCTGGTCTTCGAGGCGGACGATTTCCCAGTACGCGGGCGGCGCGGCGCTCTCACTGTCCGGACTCTCCGGCTCCAGGCGGAAAGTCACGGCTTCGCCCGGCATCGAAAACTTGCGTTCCCCCGTCAGCTTCCAGCTCGCCGCGGCGCGTTCGATCAGCAACTCGCTCGTTTTCCGCACCCGGTAGGCTGCGCCATCGGTTGCCAGCGCGGAAAGAATGAGGCGCGAAGGCTCTTTCGCGGCGGGCAGCGAAAACGGCGCTTCGCCCCGCTCGTTCGTGTTCAGGCTCGCCGCCGCCAACTGTACGGGGAACTGGCCGCCGTAGCGCAATTCGCCCTGCACCATGGTCAGCGTTTGCGCGCGCAGGGTGAGTTCGATGGCGGCGTTCTTCACCGGGTCGCCGTTCGGGTAATTGAGGCGGATCGTGCCGGAGACGGATTCGCCGGTCTTGAAATTTTCCTGTTTGGGGATGATCGTTATTTCCAGATGCGGCTTCACATATTCGGCCACGCGGAACGCCGCGCCATATGTCTTGCCCTGATGAGCGACGCGGATTTCGTAGCCGCCTGCGGGCGCATCGTCCGGCAGGCGGAAAACGGTGTCGCCGCCGCGCTCGGCGGCGAACTGCGCGGTGTTTGTCCAGACCGGCGCGCCGTTGGGGTCGATGATGCCGATACCGAGTTCGCCCGCGCGCGCGGGCGAGGACTGGTTGGCAGCGTGGTATTCGCGCGCCAGGAACTTGATCTTGACCTCGTCGCCGGGCCGGTAGAGCGGCCTGTCGGTGACGGTGTAGAACTTGGTGTCATGGATTTCGCTGTCGTAGTAGAAATTCTCGGAGACGAAAACGCCGCCGGCGGGGTCTTGTCCGAGCAGATACGTGCGCTCCGGACTGGCGTGCGCGAGCGTGGCAAGTCCGTCGGCATTGGTGGTGGCCGATACGAGCACGCCGCGGCCATCCGTCCATTGCAGGTCGGCGCCGAGTACGGGGCGACCGTCGAAGCGGTGCGCCGTCCATACCGTGAGCTCACCGGAGACGAGCTTGGTGACGGCTACGGTATCGGAGACGAAAACGAGGGTCGCGGCGCGATGAGTGCCCAGCGTCGCTTCGACGATGTAAAGCCCCGGCCGCAGCTTGCCGAGCGGCACATGGAAGTTGTTCTCGTTCTTCGGGATGAAATTGCTGCTGGAACCGGCGAGGGCCACACTCGTCTTGCCTTCCAGGGGTTCGATGGGCCTTGCCGCCATCAGCGGGTAGCGGAAGCGGTCGATGAACTCGAACCCTTCCAGCGGCCTGAAATTCGCGGCGGGCTGGTAATCCGGCTGCTTCAGCGCGGTTTTCAGCGCCGGGGCCGCTTCCGTCACCGATTGCTTGGCGTTCTGCACGAAAAGATCGCGCCAGGCGCGGCGCGACTTGTTCCAGGCGTTGCTCCATAAATAAGCCAGCGTATTGGCGACGCCCTCGTCGCGGGGCCGCGCCGCCACGTCGATGCGGTGCAGGTTTTTCTGCGCCTTCAGGAAGGCGAGCGGTTCGGGTACGCGGTAAAGCGCGATATCGATGCCGCCATACTGGGCGACGGCGCCCTTGCCGCCGGATGCCGGAATCTCGACCCTCAGCAAAGCCTCGTCGGCGGTGCCGTACTGCGTATCGGCCAGCACGAAGAACGGTTCGCTCGCGGGCGGCGCATAGCCGCTGCTTTCACCCACATCCTGTTGCGCCCGCGCGGCTGGCGATAATGCCAAGAGAGTGCAAGCGGCCAGCGCCGCGAGCGAGGATCTGCATACAGTAGTCATTGTCGTCGTCAGGTCAGAAAAGCCAGTGAAAACACACCGGCGAAATTCGGGTTTCCAGGTTCGGGCCGCCAGCGCGTGTCGTTCCACCGCAAAAGCGCCGTGAGCGACGCCGAGCGCATGCCGTCGTCGCCGGGGCGGGGCCGCGCGCCGTTGTGGTAGACGATCCGGCGGCCCGTCCAGAGCATCAAATGCTGTTCGGCCCCCTGGTCGAAAAACAGCAGATCCGCCGGGCGGGCGCGCGCCACATCGCGCCCGGCGGATCTGCTGTTCTCCTGCACGAGTCCGATGGCGTTTACATACGCGCCCTCGCTTCCGTCGGGTCGCTTCCAATTGTGGCGCAGTTCGCGGCGGACATCTTCCGGCACGAGATCGGGCGGCAGGCGTCCGCCGATGCCCATCGCCCGCCGCCAGTGCGCGTCGTGTTCGGCGAGCGCCTCGGCGACGGCGAAGCGGACGAGTCCGGCGCAGTCTCGATGCGTCCAGCGCGGCGTCGGGCCGCGGCGAAGCTGTTCTTCGGCGATGAACACGATCCATGCGCGCAAGGCGCGGCTTTGCGGCGCATCGAGGCGATGCGCCGGCACGACGTTTTTCTCGCCCGGCAGCGCCGCCGGCAAGGCCCATGACGGCATGGACGCACCCGCGCCCAGCGCGGCGAGCGCCTGGCAAAAGCGTCGGCGCGGCGGAGCAAAATTCATGTCCGGCTCTCCACGCTCAGGGCAGGGGATTGTCGGCTTCCCGCGCCAAGGCTTCCCATTCCAGTGCGCGCCATTCGTGGCTACTGCGGCTTCTTCCCTTCGCCAGCTTGATGCGCTGCGATGGATAACGCGCCAGAGCTTCGAGCCTCGGCAAAAGATAGGCATCGGCGGCGTTGCGGAACAAGGCTTCCTCGTTGCGGGGCAGGGCGGCAAGCGCCTCGTCGCGCAGCAGGGCGGCGAGCGCCTGCGGCGCGACGAAGGCCAGCGTATTGCCGTCGGCTTTGGTGAAACTGTCGGCGAGCGCCGGATAACGCTTGGCGGCGACATCGAGCGCATTCTCGACCAGTGCCGCATCGGGCGAAAAGAAAACGAGATCGCCTTGGAGCGCCAGCGCCGGCCTCAGGCTGCGCGGGCCGCCGTCCTCGCCGGCAACGCCGAAGCGCGACGCCACCACGCCTTGCCACTGCGCGATGCCGCTGTCCGCATTGAACGTCGCCTCGCCTTTACCGGCGATGGCCGAATCGGCGATCGCAAAAAACTCCCCGGACTGCTTCTCATCCATACGGGATTTCAGCCGGGCCGCGAAAAGCGGTGTATAGAGACGCGAATCCTTGTACCAGCAGACGGCGGCGGGGCCTGCGAAATGATCGGCAAACCAGTCCGTCGTAGCCGGACGCTCCAGACTGGCATTGAACTTTTTCAGTACCGGCACGACCCGCACCCAATCCACCGGCAGGCTCGCGCAAAGGCTCGGCCCGTGCGGCAGGCTCGCCCAGAGTTCCTTATCGTTGCCCGAGACCGGGCTGCCGCCGGTCAGCGCCGCGCTTTGCCATTTGCCCTTATCGTCGAAAGTCATGCCCAGCGCCGCCAGCCCCGGCGCGAACGCATCGTAGCCGAAAGCGAACACGCGCGCGCCCAGTACCAGTTCGTGCTTTTTTGCGGGCGGCGTTTTTCCGAGGCGGAACCTTTGCGCGAAAGGCGAGGCTTTTCCATTGCCATCGAGCAACTTCCGGATGAGCCGGGCCGCCTCCGCCGACTGCACCCAAGGTTCGTCTGCATCATCCTCATTGGGCGCGAGCAGCATGCCGGGATTGGAGAGCACGACGACCCGGTCGCCCTTGGCGAGCAACAACAGGCGGCGCCGGTAGCCGTATTCCAGCGCCAGGATATCCACATCGTCGCCATCGAGTTTGCCCGCCGACGAAACCTGCGCATCGGCGGCCCTGGAGACGACGGGAAGGATCGCCTGGATCGCCCGCGCCAGCGTATTGCGCGTCATCACGACGATGAAATCCCGCAAGCGTCCGTCCGCTCCCCGCCACAGCGCGACCTCGGCGGGTTCGTCGAGCGTGGATTCGACCAGCCTTTCCGGCAGGTTCAGCTTGTGCTCGTAAGCGATGCGCCGCACCGTGCCGGAGAGCGCCAGCCGCCCCTCGTTTTCCTCGTAATAAGAGACGAAGTCCTCGGTCAGCACATCGCGGGCGAGCGGCACCCGCAACAAATCCGCGGGCAACCGGGAAAGACTGTAACTGCGGATCAGTGCGTCGGGAAGACCGATATCGGCGTCGAAAGGCTCGACCCGGCCCGCGAACGGCGGCAGGCGCAGCAGGAAATAGACTCCCAGTACGACGGCTCCAGCGATGAGCGAGAACCGAAGCAGGCGTTTTTGGGCAATGGACATGAGCATGGAGGCAAATACGAAAAGCGTAATTGTGCCTTATGTTGGACAATTTGGTTGAAAAGACCGGAACGATCGCAGGGTTTTCTCGCTACCTTCCTGGAAGAACTCCACTGCCAGGCTTGCCCGCGGGTGGGGCTTCAGGGTATAGGTACACACTTTTGCCCGTCGCGCCGGGCTTGCGGCGCGTGGAGAACGAATAGCATGACAAAGCCATTATCCGTCTTGCCCGTGGCGCTCTCGGCGGAGCGCCTGCGCACGTGTTGCGATACCCGGCATTTCGGGTTCGAGACGACCGCGACGCTGGAAGATCACCCCGGCGATCTCGGGCAGGCGCGGGCCATGGAAGCTTTGCGTTTCGGACTGGGCATCGGCCACGACGATTACCACGTCTTCGTGCTCGGCGAGGCGGGCTGCGGCAAGCATGCCACGGCGTTTCGCCTGCTGCGCGAACGCGCGGCGGCCCGGCCCGCGCCGCCCGATTTGTGTTATCTGCACAATTTCGACGAGCCGCTCCATCCGCGCCTCTTGATGTTGCCCGCCGGACGCGGCGCCGCCTTCCGCGCCGAGATGCAGGCGTTCATCCGCGAATTGAAACCGGCGATCGATGCCGCGCTCGGCAGTGCGCCGCACAGCGAACGCATCGAAGCCTTGCAGGACGCGCACAAGGCGCGCGAGGACGCGGCCCTGCGCGAGATGGGCGAACAGTGCGCAGGCGACGGATTGGCGCTGTTGCAGACGGCGGACGGTTTCGTATTCATGCCGGCCAAAAGCGGTACGCCGCGTCCCGAAGCCCTGGATGCGGAAGCTTTTGCCGCGCTGCCCGCCGCCGAACACGAACGGATCGACGCCGCCGTCGACGCCTGGGGCGATCGTCTCGCCGTATTGCTCGATGAATTCCCCGGCTGGCGCGCGAGCTTGCGCAAATCGCTGGCGAAGGCCGCGCGCGAGGCGCTTGTCCCGGCGCTCGCGCATCTGTTGCGCGAACCGCGCGTGCGTTATGCCGATTTGCCCGACGTGCTGGCGTTTCTCGGCGCGGTGGAAAAGGATGTGCTCGACGCGGCGGTTTCCGGCATCGCGCTCGACGAGGAAGAGGAGGATGGAGACATCGACGAGGGCGCGCGCTTTCCGCGCTATCAGGTCAAGCTGCTCGTCGATCATTCCTCGGCGAACGGCGCGCCGGTCGTCTTCGAGGATAATCCCGGCTATGGCAATTTGATCGGGCGTATCGAGCACGTCATGCAGCAGGGCGTGCAGGTGAGCCACTTCAATCTCATCCGTTCCGGCGCGCTGCACCGCGCCAATGGCGGCTACTTGGTGATCGATGCCGAACGTCTTTTCACTCACCCTTATGCCTGGGAGGGATTGAAACGCACTTTGCGCAGCGGCGAGATTCGCATCGAACCGCCCGCCGAGGCGCAGGGGTGGAGCGGGGCGCTGACGCTGGAGCCGCAGCCGGTGCCGTGTTCGCTCAAGGTGGTCATGATCGGCGACCGCGAGATTTATTACACCCTGATGGAGAGCGACCCGGAATTCAGCGAACTTTTCAAGATCGCCGCCGATTTCGACGACGATTTGCCGCGCACGCCGGACAATGAGCATGAATACGCGCGCCTGCTGGCGATGCTTGCGCGCACGGCGGGTCTTTTGCCGCTCGACCGCGCCGCTGTCGGACGCATGGTGGAGGAGGGCGCGCGGATCGCGGAGGACGCCGAACGCCTTACCTTGCATACCCGCCGTCTCTCCGACTTGATGCGCGAGGCCGATCATCACGCGCGCAGGAACGATGCGGCATATATTGGCCGCGCCGATCTCGAAGCCGCGCTGGCCGCGCGCGCGCGCCGCGCCAGCCGCTATCCTTCGCTGGTGCGCGAGGCCATGCTCGACGGCACGACCCTGATCGCCACCAGCGGCGCGCGCGCCGGGCAAATCAATGGACTGGTGGTGGTCGAACTCGCGGGCGAGCGTTTCGGCTATCCTTCGCGCATTTCCGCCACCGTGCGGCTGGGCGATGGCGATGTGGTCGATATCGAGCGCGAATCCGATCTCGGCGGCGCGATCCATTCCAAGGGAGTGATGATTCTTTCCGCCTTCCTTGCCGCGCGCTACGCCCGTCATCAACCCTTGTCGCTGTCGGCGAGCCTGGTCTTCGAGCAATCCTACGCGCCGGTCGAGGGCGATTCCGCTTCGCTTGCCGAGTTGTGCGCGCTTCTTTCCGCGCTGACGCGCTTGCCCATCGAACAACGGCTGGCCATTACCGGCTCGGTCGACCAGTTCGGCGAAGTGCAGGTCATCGGCGGCGTCAACGAAAAGATCGAAGGCTTTTTCGATCTTTGCGCCGCGCGCGGCCTCGATGGCAGCCACGGCGTCGTTATCCCCGCCGCCAGCGTGCGCCATCTGATGCTGCGCGAGGATGTCGTCGAGGCCGCGCGCGAAGGGCGTTTCCATATCTATCCCGTGCGCACCGTCGATGAGGCGATGACCGTACTGACCGGCGTGCCCGCCGGTGAAGCCGATGCCCGCGGGATCATGCCGAAAGGCTCGATCAACGATAAAGCCGCCCGCGCGCTCGCCGGAATGACTTTTGCGCGTCATGCCTACACGGAAGGCCGCGCGCCGCGCCGCGGGCCGGGAGGGCATCGCTGACTCCCGCTCCAGCGGCGACATCGTACCGGTGTAGCGCGGCTCGACGCCCGTCGCGGCCTTCCGGGCGTCGATGTACTCGCATTGGGATAGCTATCTATCTTTTCCGCATTGGCAAAGCCTGCATGCGCCTTCATTCCGTGCAGTTCGGCTACGCTGGCCCTCTCAGCAGATTGCGGAGCGGCTCGGGCTGAAACGACGCCGGTCTGGAATCCCTCCCGAAAGCGCCGTCGCGGCAGGCGGGGAGGCCTGCCGCGACGGTGCTTACCGACTGCTTATCGGCATGAGCGCCACGTTGCCGTCTACATGCAGGCGGGCCGCCGTGGCGGCGCGGACGGTCTCGACCGTGGCGCCCGGCGCGATTTCCCGCAGCATGAGTCCTTCCCGCGTCGGTTCGATGACCGCCAGTTCCGTGACGATCAAGTCGACCCGGCGCATGGAGGTCAGCGGCAGATCGCAGCGAGGGACGATCTTGGCTTTGCCCTTTGCCGTGTGGGTCATGGACACGATGACCCGGCGGGCGCAGGTGACGAGATCCATGGCCCCCCCCATGCCGGGAACCATCTGGCCGGGAACCATCCAGTTGGCGAGATGGCCCGCTTCATCCACTTGCAGGCCGCCCAGCACGGTGACATCCAGATGCCCCCCCCGGATCAGCCCGAAGGAAAAGGCCGAATCGAAGGTGGCGCTGCCGGGGCTGGCCCCGATCGGAAGGCCGCCGGCATCGCTGAGATCGCCGCAGGCAAATGCTTCATCCGGCAGCGGACTCATGCCGATCAGGCCGTTTTCCGACTGGAAGAAAACTTCCACGCCTTCGGGAAGGTAACGCGAGACCAGCGTCGGCAGGCCGATACCCAGATTGACCAGTTGCCCCGATTCCAGCTCCTGTGCCACGCGGCGGGCGATCACGGTTTTATCATCCATCGTGGCGCTCCTTGTTGATGATCCGATCGACCAGGACGTGAGGGGTATCCACGCTATCGGGCGGAATGACGCCGGTTGGCACGATGTCCTCGGCTTCGGCGATGACAGTGGCGGCGGCCATTGCCATCAAGGGGTTGAAATTGCGAGCGGTCATGGCGTATTGCAGGTTGCCTCGGTAATCGGCGCGCTTGGCGTTGAGCAGGGCGAAATCGGCTTTCAGGGGAAGCTCCAGAAGGAAGGTCTCTCCATTGACCGTCAGCGTTTGCTTGTCCTGGGCGGCAATCGTGCCGATACCGACGGCGGTGAGGATTCCGCCAAGACCGTAGCCACCGGCGCGCACCCGCTCGGCCAGGGTGCCCTGGGGCACCAGATCCACTTCCATCTCGCCCGCGATCATTTGGCGCTGCGTTTCGGGGTTGGTGCCGATGTGGCTCACGATGGCTCGGCGTACGAGCCGGGCATCGACGAGCTTGCCGATGCCCTGGCCCGGGCGGGCAGTGTCGTTGGCGATGACGGTAAGTCCGCGCCTGCGCTGCCGCACAATTTCGTCCATGAGCCGCGACGGCGTGCCGACGCCCATGAAGCCGCCGATCATCAGGACGGCATCTTCAGGGATAAGGGCGGCGGCTTCCTCGACGGAGACGATTTTGCCCATTTCATGCATCTCCCGCCGCTGGCTTGCACAGTCCGTCCAGTTCCGGAATGTCGAGCGCCATGAGCGATGAACTGAGACACTTGCCGTGCGCGTCCAACGCCAGCGTTCGCGTCACGCCGCCGCCCAGCGCGCGTTCCATGACGAAGTTCAGGGCGCCCAGGGCGGGCAGGGTGTATCGCGTGACTTGTCCGTAGACGATGCCGGTGAAATGTTGCCGCACACGCTCGGGCGTGACGTATTTTTCCAGCAATGCGTAGTGCTCCGGCTCGAAAGCGATCAGCGAGATATTGGAAATGTCGCCTTTGTCGCCAGTGCGGGAATGTGCGAGTTCGCGTAATTTCATGGTCAGACTCCCAAGTAGTGGATTTTCGGTGTCGCGGTGTCGCGGGAGATCAGTATCGATGCCACGGCAACGACTTCCCGCGTGGCCTTGGTCGCGCCGCCGCCGCCCGCCGGGCCGTTGGTATAGAGCGTTTCGACTTCATTGCCGATCCGGGCCGCTTCCTTGGCCGTATCGGTTCGTCCGGCGACCCGCACGCGTACTTCGCGGGGGACGCCCATGGAACGCGCCGGGCCGTGAATGGCGTCCAGGCCGATCAGATCGAAGCGCAACTCCTGTGTACGTACGCCGGCCAGGCTCAGGCGCTCTCGTACGATGTCGAGCGCCAACTGCCCGCGTTCGAGCGCGCCCGGCCCGGCATAGGAGATTTGCCCTTCGCCGATATGGCCTTCGACATGGCCGACGGAAACTTTCAGCGTATCGGTCTTCGGACGCCCCCGGCCACCATTGATCTGCACGCGATCCGGCCCGATTTCGGTGATCGTGACCGCGGAAAAATCGGCCACCACATCCGGTGTCAGGTAACGGGAAGGATCGTGGATTTCGTAGAGTAGTTGTTCCTTGCAGGTGCGGGCGGTGACTTTGCCGCCGGAATTTTCGGCCTTGGTGATGATTGCGCTGCCGTCCGGACTGACTTCGGCAATGGGAAATCCCAGGCGGGCAAGACCGGCAACGTTCTTGACCGGCGGATCGGCGAAATAACCGCCCGTGATTTGCCCGGCGCACTCCAGCAAGTGCCCGACGACGGTTCCCTTGCCCAACAGATCCCAGTCTTCCATCGACCAGCCGAACTCATGGATCAGCGGCGCCAGGAACAAGGCAGGGTCGGCGACCCGGCCCGTGATAATAACATCGGCATTTTCCTTCAGGGCTGCGACGATGGGCGAAGCGCCCAGGTAAGCATTGGCCGAGACGATGTTTTTCAGGGACGAGACCGGCGCGCCGGTTTCCATGAGGGGAAAATCCACGCCCTTCAGATGCTCCAGCACATCGTCGCCGGTAATGGCGGCAATCTTCAGTCCCTCGATGCCCCGCGCGCGGGCGACTTCGGCAATCTTGTTCGCGCCCGCGATGGGATTGGCGGCGCCCATGTTGGTGATGATCCGGATGCCCTTTTCACGGCATACGCGCAGGACGGCTTCCATGCGGTCGACAAGCAGCGGGTCGTAGCCCTTTTCCGGATCCTTGAGCTTCGCCTGTTGGGCGAGCGCGATGGTGCGTTCGGCCAGGCACTCGAATACCAGATATTGGATATTCCCTTTTTCCGCCAATTCCAGCGCCGGCTCGATACGGTCGCCCGAATAACCTGCGCCGGAACCGATTCTTACAGCTTTTTTCATGCTATTTCTCCTCAGATCAGAGTGGGAAGACGCCCAGGGCGACCGCGGCCAGGCTCATGATGACCGTGGCCGCGAAAAGGAAGGGAATGGAAAATTTCTGGTGCTCGCCCAGGCCAATGCCAGTCAGTCCGACGACAAGGAAAGTCGCCGGTGTCAAGGGACTGACCGGAAAACCGGTGGTCATCTGCCCGAGGACGGAAGCCTGGGCGATCTGGATCGGATCGCCGCCGAAGGTCTTGTACACCTCGGCGATCACGGGCATGACGCCAAAATAGAAGGAGTCGGGATCGAACAGCAGGCTCAAGGGCATCGAGACGATGGCCAGTCCGAAGGGGATGTGCTGGGCCATGTCGGGCGGCACGAAGGTCACGGCGGACTGCGCCATGGCGGCGAGCATCTTGGTGCCCCCCATGATGCCGGTGAAAGCGCCCGCGGCCAGCAGGATGCCTGCCATCATCAATGCCGCCTTGGCATGGGCATCGACGCGCGCCCGCTGCATTTTGACGTCGGGGTAGTTAATCATCAGCGCCAACACGACGCCGACCATGAACATGACGACGGGATCCGCGATACCGGCGATCATCACCCCCATGATGCTCAGCGTCAGTATCAGGTTTACCCAGAACAAACGGGGGCGGCGCAAGGCGCGCTCGCTCTCCGTGAGCGTGACCCGAGGCACGTCGTCCGTCGAGGGAGAATCGGCGATGACCGTGCCGCCCGTGCACAAACCAAGCCGCTTTTCCTCGCGTTTCCCGAGCAAATAGGCGACGATGAAAACAAAAGCCAGGCCAGCGGCCTGTACGAAAATCAGCGGATTGAAAATATCGGTAGCCGGAACCTTGAGCGCGGCGGCGGAGCGAATCATCGGGCCTGTCCAGGGCAGGAAATTGACGCCCGCGGCCATTGAAACGACACAGGCCAGGATTCGTTTATCCATGCCCAGACGTTCATAAAGCGGGAGCATTGCGGGAATGGTGATGAGAAAACATACCGCGCCGGAACCATCGAGATGGATCAGAAGCGCCAGCAGTGCCGAACCGACGACAATACGAGGTGGTCGCGTCCCGACAACGCGCAGAATGCGGTCTATGATAGGGTCCATCATCCCGGCATCGGTAACGACACCGAAGAAAAGAATGGCAAAAACAAACATACCGGCAACCGGCGCAATTGCCCGGATACCGGAGACGATGAATTTTCCCGTTTCCAGTCCAAAACCGCCGACGAGCGCGGCAATGACAGGAATTGCAATGAGCGCAACCAATGGTGACATTTTATTGGTCATAATGACTGCCAGCAATACAATAATTGTAGCCAGTCCGAGTAGAGCAAGCATCCTTTTTCTCCTTCGACGGTTTGCGGTAATTACCGCTTTGGATCATCTTGTGTCGGAGCGCAAAATAAAAAATGTCGTTTCAACACAGATGTGCACAAATGCAATTGTATAAATATGAGCCAACAAGTAAATTGAATTTATTGGATCACACTAATCTGGTTTCTTTATGCATCAGGGTATTAAACATATTCGTGCATTTCTTGCCATTGCGCGGCTTGGCAGCTTCACGCATTCGGCATCCGAACTGCATATTTCCCAGCCGGCCTTGACGGTTCAGATCAAGCAACTGGAAGAATCCCTGGGGGTGCGCCTGTTCGATCGCAACAAGCGGCAGGTCGTACTCACACAAACCGGACGGGATCTGCTGCCGTTGCTGGAGCGGGTGCTCATCGACATGGAGTCGGTGCTGAGAATCAGCCGCGACCTGGTCTGCATGAAATGCGGTTCGGTGACGACCGCAGCCCTGCCCACGGTCGCGGCGGGCTTGCTGCCGGTAGCGATCCAGCGTTTCGCCGCCGGGTATCCCGCTGTCAGCATCAGCGTCATCGATGCCATCGCCGAACGCATCCTGCATGCCGTGAAGTCGGAAGAAGTGGATTTCGGCATCGGCAGCCGGATGGGGCTGGACAAGGATGTTGAATTTGAAGATTTGCTGGTCGACCGGCTTAGCGTATTCTTTCCGGACGGTCATCCTTTGACCGGGCGTTCGCGCTTGACACTGCGGGATGTCGTAGCTTACCCGTTAATCATGCCCTGCCGCGGGACGAGCGTCCGGAGCCTGTTCGACCGCGCCGTCGAAAAAGCGGCGCTGGAGGTCAGACTGATCTGCGAATCCGTTTACATGTCTACGGCCATCGGCATGGTGCGCGCGGGCCTGGGCGTTTCCATCCTGCCGGAGGCGGCGATACACGCGACTGCCTGCAACGGGATGCACATGACGGTCATCAACGACCCTGGACTCGTTCGGAGGATCGGCATCATCCGCAAGCGGAACCGGTCGCTGTCGCCGGCGGCCGAGTGTTTCATGAAGGCATTGAGAGAGGCGGCCCAGGTGCCGGTAAGGCATTTCACCAGCGCCGCCATTTCGCCGAAGCCTTCCCTGGAGGCGACATGAGGTTTGTACGATGCGGCCCAGGCTGTCACCGCCTGTCCGGCGGCGCGGGGATGTGTCGCTACATACATGCTTGGGTATAATTCCCGGTGTTCACGGCATGCCGTATCGCCGTGAGCGTAAACGACATACAACATGACGATCAGGAGACTTCGATGACTGCGACTCAACCTCATGAAACCAAAATCGTTTCGGCAGACGCGACCGCGCTTGGTGTATTCGGTTTGGCTTTGGTGACCTTTGTTGCATCCACACAGAAAATGGGCTGGACGACGGGATCCGTCTATTTGATGCCTTGGGCCCTGTTTCTCGGCGCCATTGCGCAAATATGGGCAGCTGCCGTGGATTTCAAGCGTAACAGCTATTTCGGTGCCATTGTATTGGGCGCGTTCGGTCTTTTCTGGATCGCGGTCACGATGCATTGGGCCATTTCCAACGGCTGGTTCGGATCGTTCCCGGCGGAAAAGGCCGACCCACGGCAATTCGGCTATGCTTGTTTTGGCTACCTGTTTTTCTGCATTTTCGTCACCATTGCCGCTTTTGAAGCGAACAAGGTCTTTGCGGCGATCATGGTACTGATTCTCGTGCTGTTGGGATCGCTGGGTTTACAAATACTCGGCATCAATGCCGAATTGTTTGGCACGTCGGCCGCATGGGCGGAATTCCTGATCGCGCTTTTGGGCTTTTACGGGGCGGGGGCGATTTTCCTGAACGGCTTCTTTGGCCGCCAGATATTGCCCTTGGGTGCGCCAATGGGCTGGATAAAGAAAGGCTGAGGCTGGAAAAAGGGCGGGGCTGATTCAGGCTCCGCCCTTTTTTATTTGCGGAAGTCGTGCCGGAATCGTGGTTTACTCGATCGCATCCTGTGATACCGCGCTTTTCTGTTTGGATCCGCTCAAAAAGCCCGGATGCGAATGGCCATGCCATCTTTGCCGTCAATATGGGATAATGTGCGACATATGATGTCTGTTCCAGTCCAGTAGAATGATTTTTTCCTCCAGCACATGCCGCACGGGAACCCGCATGGAACGTTTCTTCAACACCGCCGGCCCCATCAAGCCGGAGCGCCATTACTGCATCGACCCACTGACCCGGCTGGACTGGGAAGAAATCCAGTCCCTGATCGAGAGCGA
>JAISCE010000066.1 GCA_031265765.1 Azoarcus sp. | reverse complement strand
GACGCTGGCCCAGGCGCGACAGGAAATCGCCCGCTGGCGGCGCGATTACAACGAAGTGCGTCCCCACAGTTCCGTGGGGCGCATTCCCCCGGCGCAATTGGCCGCGTTGCATCGCCAGCATGCTGGCGATGCAACGCCATCACCCGATGTGCTGTAATCTCAACCTTGGACTCTGGTTATCAGTGGTACGTCAGATGGGGGCAGGTCACAACAACACTTTGATTTTATTAACAAAGTGTTAAATTGCGGCTTAGTGTGGTATCTTATGATCCATCATTGGTGCCGGGAGAGGGACTTGAACCCTCACAGTGTCACCACCGGCGGATTTTGAGTCCGCTGCGTCTACCGATTTCGCCATCCCGGCTGATGGAAACCACACATTATCCCGATTTGCGCATCTTGCGGCAAGATACCTGCCGATGTCTCTGACTGTCGACGATTTCGATTACGAACTCCCTTCGCGCCTGATCGCCCAAGCGCCGCTTGCCGAACGCAGCGCCAGCCGTCTGCTGGTCGTGGGCCGGACGCTCGGCGACCGCCGTTTTGCCGATTTGCCTGCGTTCGTCCGCCCCAACGATCTGCTCGTGTTCAACGATACCCGTGTGCTTCACGCCCGGCTGTTCGGCGTCAAGGCAAGCGGCGGCGCGGTTGAGGTGCTGCTCGAACGCCCGCTCGGGGCGCACGAGGCGCTGGCCCAGATACGCGCGTCCCGCCCGCCCGGCGCGGGTGCTGTCTTGCGCCTGGCCGATGCGTTCGACGTTACCGTGCTGGGGCGCGCCGGGGAATTCTTCCACCTGAAGTTTCCGCCGGATGCCGATCTTCTCGCCCTGGTCGAGCGTTACGGCAAATTGCCGCTGCCGCCCTATATCCGGCGTGCCGCCGCCGATGCCGACGAAAGCCGTTACCAGACCGTTTACGCCCGCGATCCCGGCTCGGTGGCCGCGCCAACCGCCGGGCTGCACTTCGACCAGGGCATGCTCGCCGCCTTGGCCGGACGCGGCGCGAAGCTGGCGTGGCTCACCCTGCACGTCGGTGCGGGCACTTTTCAGCCTGTACGTGTACACGATCTCGCCGAACACCGGATGCACCGCGAGCGTTATTTGATTCCTCCGGCCACGGTCGAAGCCATTGCCGCCGCCCGCGCTTCGGGCGGACGGGTGATCGCGATCGGCACTACCAGTATGCGCGCCCTTGAAGCGGCGGCCCAGGGCGGCGAACTTGCCGCGGGCGAGGGCGAAACTGGTATTTTCATCTTGCCCGGCTTCCGCTTTCGCGTGGCCGATGCCTTGCTCACCAACTTTCATTTGCCGCGTTCGACCCTGTTGATGCTGGTGTCGGCCTTTGCCGGAATGGAAACCGTCCACTGCGCATATGCCCATGCTATCGCCAGCGATTACCGTTTTTTCAGCTATGGAGATGCCATGTTCCTGACTCGCGGCGATGAGATGTTGCACGATGCGGTTTGAACGCCTTTCCACCGAAGCCGGCGCGCGCCGGGGCCGCCTGACGCTGGCGCACGGTGTGGTCGATACGCCCGCCTTCATGCCCGTGGGCACCTGCGGCACGGTCAAGGCAATGACTCCTGCATGGCTGGCGGAAAGCGGCGCGCAGATTTGCCTTGGCAACACCTTCCATCTGTGGCTCAGGCCGGGGCTGGAAGTCATTGCCGCGCATCGCGGCTTGCACGGCTTCATGGGGTGGGACAAGCCGATCCTCACCGATTCCGGCGGATTCCAGGTCTTCAGCCTCGGCGCGCTGCGCAAGATCGCCGAGGAGGGCGTGCGTTTCGCCAGCCCGATCGACGGCGCGCGTCTCCTGCTGACTCCGGAAGTCTCCATGCAGATCCAGACCGCGCTTGCCGCCGACATCGTGATGATTTTCGACGAGTGCACTCCCTGGCCCGCGAGCCTCGACGAAGCCGCGCGGTCGATGCGCCTGTCGTTGCGCTGGGCGAGGCGTTCGCGCGGCGAATTCGACCGCCTCGGCAATGCCAATGCGCTGTTCGGCATCGTCCAGGGCGGCATGTACGAAGCCTTGCGCGACGAATCGCTCGCCGCGCTCGTGGAAACCGGTTTCGACGGCTTCGCCATTGGGGGCCTTTCGGTCGGCGAACCGAGAGAAGATATGGCGCGCATCCTCGCCCACACAGCCCCCCGGCTGCCTGAGGACAAACCGCGCTATCTGATGGGCGTTGGCCGCCCCGAAGACATCGTCGCCTCGGTGGCGGCGGGCATCGACATGTTCGATTGCGTCATGCCGACTCGCAACGCGCGCAATGGCTGGCTTTTCACCCGCCATGGCGACCTCAGGATCAAAAACGCCGTACACAAGGCCGATGCCCGCCCGCTCGATGCCGCCTGCGCCTGCTACACCTGCCGCAACTTCAGCCGCGCCTATCTCCACCACCTGCACCGCAGCGGCGAAATCCTCGGCAGCATCCTCAACACCGTACATAACCTCCACTATTATCAGTGGCTGATGGCGGAAATCCGGACCGTGATCGAAACGGGCGATTTCGCCGGATTCGTCCGGCGCTTCCACGCCGAGCGCGCCATGGGGGCGGACAAAGCCATCGCGGCAGGTAATTAGGGCGTGTTCACACTAACGTAAAGCATCGGAGATCAAGGCGAAATGGAGGAAAGCGCGGAACATCAAATCGAGTTTTTCGAAGCGGGAAAAGATTCGGCGAAAGCCTTTGAGTCGTCGGAATAGTCGCTCGACTTCGTTACGACG
>JAISCE010000061.1 GCA_031265765.1 Azoarcus sp. | reverse complement strand
TCAAACGTTCTTTCCACCGTAGGGGAAAGAGTGAATTGATTGCTACCGAGCTTGGAGTTGAACCCCAGCATAAACTTCGTCTCAGCCATCACACACCTCCACCGGCAAAGCCGGTAATTCGTCAAAGAATCCGGTTTGGCCGCGCCAGCGCCAAACCGGGAAACATTGCCTGGCAGTCACTCATTGCGCCAAGCATAAGCCGGAAGACTATTTCACCGGGCTAGGGCATATTGCCATAACATCGTCTTCATGTCACCACAAAGGATATCTTTCTTAGATAGGCAACGCGGCGCGTCGATGACATGAGCGTGCGCAACGGCCATGGAAACGCGAAATGCATCCGCCGTCCGGGAAGACGCTGCTGGGCGGCTCCCGGAGCCGGGGCGGGCGTTCAGCCCGCCCGCAACTGATGCGCCGGAAACGCGGCCGTGAAACACGCGCTCCGACCGGGGACGCTGCCGATGGCAAGCAGGGTGTCGTGACGCTGCAACACATGCTCGACGATGGACAGCCCCCGTCCGGTACGCCGGTGGCGCGGGAGCGGGCGGCGTCAATGCGGTAGAGACGTCGGAAAATGCGTGTGGTGACTTCAAAAAATGAGTGCAGTCATTTTTGAAAATGGGTGCAATGATTTTGAAAAATGAGTGCAGTGATTTTTTACAATACCCGCAGTCGTTTTCCACAACGATATCTTGTGTCTGGCCAGTGCGCGCCCAGGCGGAGCTCGACCGCTGTTTCAAGCCGTAAAGATTTTGTCGATACCCGCCGAGACCATTTCGGGGTCGAGCCGATCTGTAAGGCTTTACAGGTTGCCCCATCGGTATATTGGCGCCATGCGGCGCGCGCGCGAGCCTGGGCTGCGTTGTGCATTAGAATCGCGGTTTTCGATGCGCTTCCGCCCCGTCGATCGCATTGATGCTTGCAGTGCCATGGCGGGCGGCAACGACAACTCATCCGAAGGAATACATCTTGAGCGTCATCAAGTCTTTTGTCCCGCCTCCCGCCGCCTCCCGCCTTCTCATGTCCGGCAACGAAGCCATCGCCCGCGCCGCGTGGGATGCGGGCGTGCGCGTCGCCGCCGCCTATCCGGGCACGCCCGCTACGGAAATCCTGGAAAACCTCGCCCGCTATCCCGATCTCTATACCGAATGGTCGGTGAATGAGAAGGTTTCGCTGGAAGTCGCCATCGGCGCATCCTTTTGCGGCGCGCGCAGTTTTTGCGCGATGAAGCACGTCGGTCTCAACGTCGCCGCCGATGCGTTGATGACCTTGACCCTCACCGGCGTCGTCGGCGGACTTGTTATTGCGGTTGCCGACGACGTGGGCTTTTCCTCTTCGCAAAACGAACAGGATTCGCGCTTCTGGGGCCGCTTCGCCCATCTGCCCATCCTCGAACCCGCCGACTCGCAGGAAGCTTATGCCATGGCGCGGGAAGCCTTCTCACTTTCCGAACGCTTCAATACCCCCGTCATTCTGCGGCTCACGACCCGCGTCTGCCACGTCAAATGCCTCGTCACCGTGGGGGAACGTACTCCCGGACGCGCCGCGCCCGGTTTCGTCAAGAATCCTGCGCGCTGGGTCATGGTGCCCGCCCACGCGCAGCGCCGCATGCCCGAGGTCTTCGCCCGCGAAGAAGCACTGCGCGCGGAGTCCGAAACGAGCGCGCTCAACCGGTTGGAGCCAGGTACGGACAAACGCGCCGGATTCGTCACATCCGGCCCCGCGTATATGCATGTGCGCGAAACTTTTCCCGACGCGCCGGTGTTGAAGCTCGGCCTTTCGTACCCCGTGCCGATGGACAAGGTGCGCGCCCTCGCCGCGCAGGTCGAGACGCTCATCGTCGTCGAAGAAACCGAACAACTCATGGAAACCGAGATCCGCGCCGCCGGCATCCCCGCGCGCGGAAAAGACATTCTCCCCGCGGCGGGGGAACTGCCGCCGTATGTCCTGAAAAAACATCTGGCCGCGATCTTCCCGGAACTGGAAAACAAGGGCGGGAAAACCGCGCTCGCCGCGCTGTCGGTCTTTCCGCGCCCGCCCACGATGTGCGCCGCCTGTCCGCATCTGGGGGTCTATTACACCCTGTCCCAATTGAAAAACATCACTATCGCGGGCGACATCGGCTGCTACACCCTCGGCGCGGGCCATCCCTGGAATGCGCTCGATACTACCATCTGCATGGGCGCTTCCATGGGCATGGCCCTCGGCATGGACAAAGGCCGCGGCCCGGACGATGAAAAGAAAAAAATCGTCGCCGTCATCGGCGATTCCACCTTCATGCACATGGGCATGCAGGGCCTGCTGGACATCGCCTACAACCGGGGCAATGTCACCGTGCTGCTGCTCGACAACCGTACCGTCGGTATGACCGGCGGGCAGGACAACCCCGCCAGCGGCCGCGATATCCATGGCGGCGAGGCGCCGCGCGTCGACTTCGCCAGGCTCGTCCAGGCCCTCGGCATCGATCCCGGACACATCCGCGTGCTCGACCCCTATCAGTTGCCCGTGCTTTTCAAGGCCCTGCGCGAAGAAACCAGGTACGACGGCCCTTCCGTCATCATCACCGACCGTCCCTGCGTACTCATCGACGCCTACGAGAAACGGCCCGCCTACGAAGTCCTCGACGCCGCTTGTACCGGCTGCGGCAATTGCGTCCAGATCGGTTGCCCCGCCATCCACGTCACCCGGCGCGAAAAAGCGATAAAGCCTTCCGGCAAGGAGGTGGAACTCGCTTTCGCCAGCATCGAGACCGCCGCCTGTACCGGCTGCGGACTGTGCCTGCAACCCTGCGCTCCTGAAGCCATCCAGCCCGCGGTGCCGGTTTCGGCTATGTTCGGGGTCTCCCGGAGCGATCTGTGAACTTGCCCATCGACGATGCGGATGAACGCCGCGCCGCCATGCGCGCGCGCGCGCTGGCGGCGCGCGAGGCGGTGCCGGCGGAGCGCCGCGCCGTGTGGGAAGCGGCCATCGCGCGGCATCTCGACGATCTCTTGGGGCGTTTGCGGCCTCATGTGCTGGCGTTTTGCTGGCCCTTCCGCGCCGAGGCGGATTTGCGCGCCTGGGCGGCGCGCTGGCTGGCGGGCGAGATATCGCGCATCGCGGTCTTGCCGGTCGTGGCGGCAAAGGATGCGCCGCTCGTTTTCCGGCGCTGGACGCCGGGGGCGGCGCTGGCGCGCGACCGCTATGGCATCCCCTTCCCGCCGGATGGAGAAGCGATCCGGCCCGATCTCGTGTTGGCGCCGCTCAATGCGTTCGATGCGCGCGGCTATCGCCTCGGCTATGGCGGCGGCTATTTCGACCGCACCCTGGCCGCGTCGCGTTTGACGGCGGTGGGCGTCGGTTTCGAGCTGGGGCGCGAGGCCGATGTGCTGCCGCAGGCGCATGATCGCGCAATGGATTGGCTGGTGACGGAAGCAGGGGCCGTTCCCGCCGTGCGCGGTTGATGCGGCAGCGGCGCCGCGCCCCGGCGCGCCTCAGGCTGTTCCTTCGGGGTCGACAAGGGCCAGTTCCACCCGGTTGCGGCCATTGCGCTTGGCCTCATAGAGTGCGCGGTCGGCGCGCGATAGCGCATGGTCGGTGTTGATGTCCTGCGGCGTCATGATGGTGACGCCGACACTGGCGGTGACATTGATCTGGGCGCCGTTGTGGCTGAGCGGCGTTTCTTCGAGCACCTTGCGCACCCGTTCGGCGAGGCCGAGCGCGCCTTCCTGGTTGGTTTCCGGCAGCAGAAGGGCGAATTCCTCGCCGCCGAGGCGGGCCAGGGTATCGGGTTCGCGCAGCAGCTTGCGTATTTGCCGCACGATATGACAGAGCATGACATCGCCGACGGCGTGCCCATGGGTGTCGTTGATTTGCTTGAAGTGGTCGATGTCGATCATCAGGATGGCCGCCTCGCCCGGATAGCGCGCCAGCCGCGCACGCTCGCGTTCGATTTGCTCGAAGAAGGTACGGCGGTTGGGGATGCCGGTGAGCGGGTCGGATGTGGCGAGTTGCCACAGTTCGCGCGCATGGCGTTTTTTCTGCGAGATGTCGCGGTAGATGTAGAGAAAGCCGATCAGCTTGTCGTGCAGGCGGATGGGGATGAAGTCGCGTTCTATCCAGCGTCCGTCCCCGAAGATGATTTCTTCGCCGAATACAGGGCGGGCGGCGGTGCGCAGTTCTTCGATGCGGTTCATGAAAGCCTTGCTGTCCTCGGCGACCTGGCTGCTGAAGATCATGAGCTGGTAGATCGGACGGCCCAGTATGTAGTCGTTGTTGCCCGGCAGGCCCAGCAGTTCAAAGATGGACTGGTTTATCAGGACGATGCGCCCGAAAGTGTCTTCCATGACCAGTGCGCCGGGAAAGTTTTCGACGACGGCGTTGAGGTGGGAGTGCGCGACTTCGAGTTCTTCGCGGTCAGCCTTGCGTTTGGTGAAATCTTCCTTGGTGGCGATGAAATGCTGGATGACGCCATTGGCGTCCATGGCGGGGGAGATGGTGAGGAACTCGTCGTAGAGTTCGCCGTCCTTGCGGCGGTTGACGAGTTCGCCGCGCCAGACCTGGCCGCTGTTGATGGTCTGCCACATGTGGGCGTAGAAGCCCTTGCCTTGTATCCCGGATTTGGTCAGGTCGCGCGGGTTGCGGCCGATGGACTCGGCGATGTCGTAGCCGGTGAGAGAGGAATAGGCCGGGTTGGCCCATTCGATGGCGCCGTTCGGGCGGGTGATGATGATGGCGCTTGCGCAGGCGTTGAGCGTGCTCTCCAGCAGGTGGCGCTTGGCTTCGGCCTGGAGATGCCGCTCGCGTTCGCGGCGGTTGGACAGGCGGAAGAAAACATAGCCGAAAAGCGCGCAGGCCATGCCGGCGAGTATCAGCAGCAGGACGGTCATGTCGTTGCGCTGCATTGAATGCCGGGCGTCCGCGATCAATTCGTCGCGGTCGATGGCCCAGGTGACGCCGAAGGGCAGCGTCGGGTGCAGGGCATACGCGACGATCCACTGGCGGTCGTCGATCGCTTTCAGTTCCTGGACGACGGCGGTTTTGCCGCGCTGCCAATTTTTGCTGATTTCGCGTTCGATCATCAATAACCCGGCATCGGCGGGCCGGGTGTCGTAGAGCCGCAGGCCGTCGGCGCGCAAGAGAGAAACCCGTGCGCTGGATGTGGCGACGATGTCGGCGGCTTGCCGCAGCAGGTAGGCCAGATCCAGTGTGGCAACCAGTATTTCCCGTTTGCCGCCGGCGGCGCTGCGGTCGTGGACGATGGGGATGAACCCCGGATCGGGCGTGGCCTTGCCGTTGTCGGATAGCGGCATGCCATCGGCGAGGTCGCGCCCCGCGTGCGCCGGCCCGATGCGCAGCCAGTCTCCGGGCGGCGGGGACGGAGGCAGCCAGGGGGAGGGGGCGAAAACGCGATCGACGTTGGATGCCGCGGTGCTGGACAGGATCTTGCCTTGCGGGTCGACAAGCGAGATTGAACGCAAGGATGGGGCGCTGTCCAGGACGTGCTGGAAGATATCCTTGCGCATTCGCTTGTTCGAGAGGTTGTCGAGCAGGGCGGCGAGCTTGCCGTCGATGTCCTGGAGCAACTGCCCGGTGTCGCGGACGATGCTGGCCGTATCCCGCTCGGCGATGGAAAAACGGACGCTGCTTTGGTACCGGGTCTCGGAGTGCGTCTGATGGACGAAGGCCAGCGCGGCCAGCGCCAGGCACACGATGAGCACGGCGGCGAAGGCGATATCGGCGGTGAGATACCGGAAGCGAGGCTTCATGCCGCCGCTCCCTGGACGGGGCGCGCGCGCCGGCAATGAATGCCCCTGTTGTTGCCGGGCGAGGGCGCACAAACCGCATGCGGTGGATAATCCCTTGCGATCACTGGATATTCATCGGGTACGAAGTACGTAACAATAACATGTTGTCCGCCGGGAATGCCTCGTCTCCTCCTTGCGGCTTATCCCAGGAACATCCGATAGGCCGGATTGGCGGTTTCATCGGTGTATTCGTAGCCGAGTTGGCGCAGAAACCCGGCGAAATCCGCCTGGTTGCCGGACGGCACCTGCATGCCCGCCAGGACGCGGCCAAAATCGGCGCCATGGTTGCGGTAGTGGAACAGGCTGATGTTCCAGTCCGAACGCAGGCGGGAGAGAAAATCGATCAATGCGCCGGGGCGTTCGGGGAAAGTAAAACGGAAAACCATCTCGTCCCGGGCCTGGGGCGCATGGCCGCCGACCATATGACGGATGTGCGTCTTGGCCATTTCGTTGTCGGTGAGTTCGACGGCGGGCAACTGGTGGCGTTCGAGCAATTCGATGAGGCGCGCGGCCTCGCTGCGGTTGTGTACGGTGACGCCGACGAAAATATGGGCTTTTTCCGCATCGGCATAGCGGTAATTGAATTCGGTGATATTGCGCTTGCCGAGCAATTGACAGAACTTGCGAAACGAACCCGGCTGTTCGGGAATCGTCACCGCAAGCACGGCTTCGCGCTGCTCGCCGAGTTCGGCGCGTTCGGCGACGAAACGCAGACGGTCGAAATTCATGTTCGCCCCCGAAGCGATGGCGACCAGGTTTTTGTCGCGCAGCTTGTGACGCTGCGCATACGCCTTGGCCCCGGCCACGGCAAGCGCCCCCGAGGGTTCGAGAATCGAGCGGGTGTCCTCGAAGACATCCTTGATCGAAGCGCAGATGGCATCGTTGTCGACTTCGACGATTTCATCGACGTACTGACGGCAAAGCCGGAAAGTTTCGTCGCCGACGCGCTTGACCGCGGTGCCGTCGGCGAAAAGGCCAACCTGTTCCAGCGTGACCGGATAGCCTGCGGCGAACGATCGGGCCATGGCATTGGCATCAACGGTCTCGACGCCGACGATCATCGTATCCGGACGCAGGCGCTTGATGTAGGCCGCTACGCCCGCGGCGAGTCCGCCGCCGCCGATGGCGCAGAACACGGCATGGATCGGCTGCGGATGGGCGCGCAGGATTTCCATGCCGATCGTGCCTTGCCCGGCAATGACGTAGGGATCATCGTAAGGGTGGACGAAAGTGAGCCTGTCGCGTTTTTCGAGTTCGACGGCATGCGTATACGCATCGGAAAAGGACTCGCCCGCGAGCGCCACCTCGCCGCCGCGCGCCCGTACCGCATCGACCTTGATTTGCGGCGTGGTGGCGGGCATGACGATGACTGCCCGCACGCCGAGTTTTTGCGCCGACAGCGCCACGCCTTGCGCATGGTTGCCAGCCGAAGCGCAAATTACTCCGTGCTTGAGCGCCGCCGCGGGCAGATTTGCCATCTTGTTATAGGCGCCGCGCAGTTTGAAGCTGAAAACCGGCTGCATATCCTCGCGTTTGAGATACAGGCGGTTGTGGATGCGACCGGAAAGGTTGGCGGCGAGATCGAGCGGCGTTTCCGTGGCGATGTCATACACCCTGGCATTGAGAATGCGTTCCAGATAATCGGGCGCGGAGGCCATGATGGGTGTTCCTCGAAATCTTTTATTACTTTACCGCAAGATGCCCGAGGGTAGCAGCCAGTGCGGGGTACGGCAAGAGCGCCGGGGCGCTTTATTGCATGACGGGTTTGAGACGGCGCTGGAAGGGGGCTTGTGCATCTGCGGCGGCGCGTCGCCGCCAAAGCCGATTGCGATCCAGTCGCTGTCGTTCCAGGACGTGGAGGATACGTTTGGCTTTCAGCATGGCTCCTGTCCCGGTCGAGTAGAATGCTTCTTTCCTCTGGCGCATGCCGCACAGGAACCCGCATGGAACGTTTCTTCAACACCGCCGGCCCCATCAAGCCGGAGCGCCATTACTGCATCGACCCACTGACCCGGCTGGACTGGGAAGAAATCCAGTCCCTGATCGAGAGCGA
>JAISCE010000058.1 GCA_031265765.1 Azoarcus sp. | reverse complement strand
CCACGCGCGCGCCGCCGTCCGCCGATTGTTCGTCCGCGGAGTTCGGGCCGACGCCGGTAATGACGTTGCCAAGGTTGCGCGAAATGTAGCTGGTGTCGCCGCTGACATCGTCATGCGCTACCGGGACGGTATCGGTGATGTTTATCTTTACCGTTATCGGGTCGCTGGCAACGTCGTTGCTGTTGACCGCGCGATACTGGAAAGAGTCTTGATCCAACTCGGTGTCACTATGGTCGCGCACCGGCGCCGTATAGTCGAAGTGACCGTCCGGATAGATTGTGACCGTGCCGCCCAGGGCAGTAGTGAACGTCGTGCCACTCGCATCGACATTGACGTCGACATTGCCGCCACCAATGATGATTTTGCCCACGCTGATGCCAGCAGAGCCATCGTTCCCCAAAATAGCGTTGGAGCCGAAGCTTGTCGTCGAGCCTTCCACGACACTAAAGACGTCGTCCACCCCGTGCCATGATGACGGATCCCCGCCGCCACTGCCGCCATCGCTGTTATCATCGTCACCGCTACCTCTGGGCCGCGAAGGAAGAAGGGTATCCGAACCGGGACCGGGATCGGAGCTTGACAGCGGATCAATGGACTCGGACACACGCGCTATTATGAGAGGTGGATCCGAGGGGCCATCATTGTTTGGCGGACCAGCGTCGGTGGGGGGGAAGTCCTCAAGGTTATTAGGCTGAAGCTGAGCTATGAGTCTTTCAATTTGTTCCGGCGTTATCTCGGCATCTTCGGGTTCGCTGTCCGTCGCCATGGCAATTTCCGTGTGGGGATCGACGCGATACGGCGGGCCAATGTCGGGAGTCACCACGACCGGGCCTTCTTCGGTGATGAGGGTTTCGCCATCATAGATAGAATCGCCGGGCTTGAGCGGGCGAAGACCATCCGGGCCGCGCGCAAACGCATGTCCCTTGACCGAGTTGACGGTTGCAACGACTTGATTCGGTACCATTTTACGGCCTCCTGATGCGCCCTCTCGCACCCCGTTCAACACAGGACAAGGGCAGGAATTCCCTGAACGACGGCCCGGCTTCGGTTGCTACCACAGTGAAACGCAACCCGCATCCGGCAATTACACACGTTGCAAGCATATAAAGCGCCGTAGAAGAAAGAAATTGTACTGACGTACAATGTATGGAAAATTGCGTGAAAAAATCACGGTTTCTGCACAAATATTTGTAGCTATATTATAGCACGCAATCGAATCGCATCTTCGTCGCGGGCAGGCTCGCCAACCCGCCATGGCAGCCAAAGAAAACCGGGCTTGCCACCGCGCTCACAGTTCCCCGGCAACGCCCCCTCGCAGGCGCAGCACCAATTGCAGGCGGTCGCGCACTCCCAGTTTGGTGAAAATGGCTCCCATGTGCGCCTTGACCGTGCGTTCGGTGATACCGAGGGAAGCGGCAATCTCCTTGTTGGAGCGACCAATCGCCACCTCGCGGGCGACTTCGGCTTCGCGCTCGGAGAGTTCCTTGGGCAGTTCTTCAAGCGCGAGCAGTTTCTTGTTGGCCGCTTTGATCAGGCAACTCATCAACTCCGGCCCGATCCAATATCCGCCGCGATCCACGACCTGGGCAACCGCGCGCAATTGCACGGGAGAGGCCCAGCCGTTGCAATAGCCATGCGCGCCGGACTTCAGCGCCCGCAGGGCTTCGTGTTCGTTGGGAATGTTGGAAACCACCACCGCGACAGCGCCGGCAAACAGGCGCGGGATGGCGGCGAGCAGACCCTCCCAGTCGGGAGCGGCCGTGCCCAGCCAGACGATATCGGCTTCCGCCCGCGCGGTAATGGCCACGTCCTGCGTGAGCGACAAGGCATCGGGAAAGGCTTCGCGCCAGCGCGGCGAGGGCTGCGCCGCGCCCGCCACGAGAAAAAGATTGCGCATCATCGTTCCGTCATTGCATTCGACATGCCCTTGTGGATAGGTTTGAGCAAATATTCGAGCACGGTCTTCTTGCCGTTCAGCACGTCGACTTCGGCCACCATGCCGGGAGTGATCGGCATGTTGTCCCCTAAAGTGGATTGGGTCGTGCGAACTCTGATGAGATAGTATTCATTACCTTTTTCGTCCTTAACACTATCAGCCGAGATGTGTTCGATTTCGCCATCCAGCCCGCCGTAGATGGAAAAATCGTAAGCCGTGATCTTGACTCGCGCGGGCTGGCCGGGCCGCAGGAAGCCGATATCGCGGGGCTTGATTTGCGCCTCGAACAGCAGGTCGTCGTCCAGCGGCACGATTTCCACCAGTTCCTTTCCCGGTTGTACCACAGCATTGATGGTATTGACCAGCAGGCGCTTGACCGTCCCCCGCACCGGCGAGCGCACGTCGGCCTGCGCGACCTTGTCGGCGTTCGCCGAGTCGCGCGCCGTGACGCCGCCGAGACGGGTCACGGTTTCAGCGAGTTCCTTGCCCCACTGGTTGCGGGTATTGAGTTCGACATCCTGGATCTTGTGCCTGGATTCGCCGATCGCCGCCTGCACTTTCTGGATTTGCGCCGCGGCTTGGCTGCGATCGCCGGAGAGCTTCGCCACGGTCTGCTCAAGCTTGATGATTTCCACCTCGGAAACCGCGCCCGTTTCCAGCAGCGGCTTGGTCATTGCCAACTCCTGTTGGGCGAGTTCGAGGCCGCGAGAAGCCTGCTCGTGACGCGCCCGCACTTCGTTTAGTTCTTCTTCGCGCTGCGTCAGTTGTTGGCGGGCGATGGAAAGTTGGGCCTCGACTTCGGCGCGCGAGGAGTTGAAAAGGCTCTGTTCTTGCTCGGCGATGTGGGATGCTTCCCGGCGCACCTCTTCCGGTACCGTGAAGGGCTGCCCGTCGATGAGCGCCTGCAATCTGGCCGCCCGCGCCATGAGGCTGAGGGTTTCGGCGCGGCCAACACGCCAGTCGGTTTCGAGGCGGGTAGTATTGATGCGCAGCAATACTTGCCCGGATTCGACATTCTGGCCTTCGCGCACCAGTAATTCCTCGACCTGACCGGCATCGACGGCCTGGACGATCTGCACTTGCGACGATGGAATGACCTTGCCTTCGCCGCGCGTGACTTCATCGAGCGGCGCCATTGCCGCCCAGCCCAGCAGCAGCAGCACGACAACGACGATGAGGCGCAGCAGACGCCGGGCGCGCAAGGGTTCCTGTTGCAGCCGCGCCCAGTCGACTTCGTCGCCCCAGTTCAGTTCTTGAGAGGTCGGCAGGGCGGGCAGCAGGCGATCGAAAAATCGCTCGAAAAAAGGCCGTATCGGCGCAGCCGTCTTGTTCGAGACTTTGCCGACTTGCTCGAAAGCCTTGCGGGCATGCCGCATGGGCTCCTTCCGCGCATGTTCCGCAGGCGCGGACTCGTCCGCGCTCCGCATCGTCTGCGTTTCGCCCGGCAGCGAATCGGCATGGCCGCCTTGCGGCATCCGCATCTTCCTGACCGGCCTGTCCATTATCTGGCCCTCCCTACCTTGCCCTGGCGCAGCGCCTCGACGATCTGCGCCTTGGGTCCATCGGCGACGGCGCGGCCGCCGTCGATGACGATGATGCGGTCGGCCAGCGCCAACATCGGCGTGCGGTGCGTAATGATGAGCAAAGTCTTGCCTTGACTGAATTCGGCAAGATTACGCTTTATTTCCTCCTCGCTGGTGTGATCCATGGATGCCGTCGGCTCGTCCATCAACAGGATGGGCGGATCGTGGATGACGGCGCGCGCAATGGCCACGCCCTGGCGCTGTCCGCCCGAGAGCGAATCGCCGCGCTCGCTCACCACCATGTCGAAGCCCTGGGGATGGGCATCAACGAATCCGGTCAGTCCGGCAATGGCGGCGGCGCGCAGCACATCGGTATCGTCGGCATGCGGTCGGGCAAGCGCGATGTTGTCGCGCAGGGTGCCAAAAAAGAGGGTCGAGTCCTGCGGCACGTAGCCGACATGGCGGCGCAGTTCCGCCGGATCGAGTTGGCGGGCGTCGATGCCGTCGATCAGCACCGCGCCGGACGAGGGCCGGTAGAGGCCGAGAATGAGTTTTTCGAGCGTGGTCTTCCCGGAACCGACGCGGCCAATGATGGCCACGTGCTCCCCGGCCTTGATGCGGAACGACAAACCGTTCAGACAGGAGACTTCCTGGCCCGGATAGGCGAAGACGACATCGCGGAATTCGATCTCGCCGCGCAGGTTTTTGCGGCTGATGAAGTTCGCGCCTTCGGGGCGTTCGCATTCGCGGTGCATCAGGCCGTCGACCGATTCCAGCGCGGTGGCGGCGCCGTGGTATTGCACGAGCAGCCCGGCAATACGTCCGATCGGCGACATGGCCCGCCCTGAAAGCATGTAGCAGCCCACCAGCCCGCCGACGCTGAGTTCGCCTTCGCTGATCAGATACACGCCGACGAGCATCACCACGAGACTGACGATCTGGATGGCCCAGTTGGCGCCATTGACCGCCGTGGCCGACAGCAGGCGAAGCTGCGTGCTGACCCGCGCCAGCAAGGCGGTGCTCCATTCCCATTTGCGTTGTATGGAAGCCTCCGCCCCCATGGCCTTCAGGGTTTCCACCCCGACCAGCCCTTCGACCAAGGTGGCGTTGCGCTGCGCACCGGCGCGATAGGATGTCTGCGCCAGATCGTGCATCTTGCTCTGCACGACGATGGAATAAACGATGAGCAAGACGATGCCCGCGACGAACGGCGCCACCAGCGGCAAGGCAATCCAGCCGATGATGAGGAGGAACAGCAGCGCGAACGGCAGGTCGATGAAAGCCGTCACCGTCGCGGAGCCGATGAAATCGCGCACACTCTCGAACGCTTTCATGGTCGCCGCGAGCGATCCCGCCGATGCCGGGCGCGCTTCCATGCGCATGCCCATTACGCGCTCCATGATGCGCGCCGAAAGTTCCACATCTATGCGGCTGCTTGCAAGGTCGACGAAATAGCCCCGCATCGTGCGCAACACCAGATCGAACAGCAGCACGATGAACACGCCGATGGTGAGCACCCACAGGGTTTCGACCGCGCTGTTCGGCACCACGCGGTCGTACACATTCATGATGAACAGGGGCATCGCCACCGCGAACAGATTGATGACGAAAGCGGACAACAACACGTCGTTGTAGATGTGCCTGTTGGCGGAGATGACGCTCCAGAACCAGTGCCCGCTGCGTACCCGCGAGCCTTGCGGCGCCCGCGCGTCGAACTGGAATGCCGGACGCACGTATATGGCATGGCCGCCATAGTGTTTTTCCAGATCTTCGCGCCGCAGCATCACGGCGGCTTCGCTCAATTCGGGGAAAATCACCTTCCAGCGATTTCGGCGCGTACTTGTCTGCGTCACCACGCATGCGCCGCCGTTGTCGAGCAACAGCACCACCGGCAGCAAGGCCTGGTTGATGCTGTCGAGCGAAGTGGCGACGATATTGCTGCGCATGCCGGCGCGACGCGCGGCGCGCTCGAAAAGCGCCGGCGTCAACCGCCCATCCTTGAGCGGCAGACCCGCAACGATCGCATCGCGCGTCTGGTTGCCGCCAAAGGCGCGCACCAACATCAGCAGGCTGTTGAGCAAGGCATCGACAGGCGGATGATTGGCGGACGCCTGCGCTGGAGCTATTTGCCTGGCTGCTTCAGTCACGGAACATCTCGTACATCGGATTTCATATTATCGGTTATTCATCGGGACGCCGGCCCGACAATACATAAAGGGCGCCACACAGGGCATTGCGCGAATTCTACACGTCCCGGCACACAATGCCGCGCGCGCCCGGCATCCGTGCATTTGAGAATAGCCGTATATATGCGATGCCACAATGCATTATGCGCTTGCGGACAGCCGTCCCGCAGCGCAGAATGAGAGGGATGTATTCAGAATAAGCCAACGCAAATCATCGCCGGGGGAGTCATGAATACCGTACAACGCAGACGCTATTCGCGCATTCGCTTTCATGGCGAAGCTTCTCTCCAGGCCGGCAATTGCCAGCGGGCGTGCGAAATCCTCGATATTTCCCTGTGCGGCGCGCTGGTCGCCGTCGATTTTCCCAATCTCGCCGTCGACACTCCCTGCCTGCTCGAACTACGCCTCGACGGCGAGACCTGCGTGCGCATGGACGGACATGTCGCGCATTGCCGCGGCACGCAGATCGGCATCGTCCGCGACGGAACCGACCTCGACAGCATCAGCCACCTGCGGCGGCTGCTTTCCCTCAATCTGGGCGATGCCTCTTTGCTGGAGCGTGAGTTCTCGGCAATGCTCGCGGCGCACACGTAAAGCCCCGCCCGGTATACGCCCGTCCGACCGTTCAATGCCACACCGTTGCATGCGATGTTCGCAAACGCTACATTAACAGGCTTTCGCCACACTTGCCCAAAGCGCGCATGCCTCCTTACTCCCGCTTCCGCCACGACGCTCCGGCGCATGCGCTGATCGCCGGTCATGGCGGACGCGCCACGCATATCCAGGTCGCACTGATCGATGCGCTGTTCGCCAGCGAGCAGCCGCTCACCCACGATGAAATCGCCGCCGCCCCGCCCGAAGGCTACCGGCTCGATCGCGCGGAACTGGCTTTGCACGGCGCTTGCGCCGCTTGCAGAACCGAAGCGCCCGCCCATCCATGAACACCGCTCCACTGCATGAATCCGATCCCGGCGAAACCGATGGCCCGGTTCCGCCGCCAAGCCTGCTTGGCTGCGGCATCGGCCCGCGCCTGGCCATCGCCGCAGCGGCGAGCGGCCTGCTGTGGCTCGCCATCGCCTGGGCGCTCGCCTGAAACCCGATTCATGCCCGGCACGCCAGCAATCCGCTTCGAGAACCTGACCCTCGGCTACGAACGCCATCCCGCCATTCATCACCTGAACGCGGAAATTCCCGCCGGGGCGCTGGTCGCCGTGGCCGGCCCCAACGGCGCGGGTAAATCCACCTTGCTGAAAGGCATCGCTGGAGAACTTCGCCCGCTCGACGGCCATATCCATTTGCCGGAACAGGGCCGCGCCGGACTTGCCTACATGCCGCAACGCAACGAGTTGGACGGCGCCTTCCCGGTATCGGTGTTCGACATGGCGTCGATGGGACTATGGCGCGAGATCGGCGCATTCGGGGGAATCGGTCGCGCGCGGCGGCGGCGCGTGCTCGATGCGCTCGACGCAGTGGGACTGACCGGGTTCGCATCGAGAACCATCGGCTCGCTTTCGGGCGGACAACTACAACGCGCGCGTTTCGCGCGGCTGATCCTCCAGGACGCCCCCCTCATCCTCCTCGACGAGCCTTTTGCCGCCATCGACGCGCGCACGGTCGACGAT
Source organism: Azoarcus sp. (assembly GCA_031265765.1). Classification (GTDB taxonomy): domain Bacteria; phylum Pseudomonadota; class Gammaproteobacteria; order Burkholderiales; family Rhodocyclaceae; genus WRNU01. The sequence goes on along the minus strand of JAISCE010000058.1, from coordinate 14,952 downwards.
CTCATACACATCATCCTGCGCTGGCACGCCGAAGGGCGCACCACCCTCGTCGTCGTGCACGACTTCGGGCAAGTGCGCCGCCATTTCCCCGCCTGCCTGCTACTCGCGCGCGAATTGGTGGCCTTCGGCCCCACCGCCGATGTCATGACCGAACCACTGCTCGCCCGCGCGCAGCGCCTGTCCGAAGCCTTCGACGAACACGCGGACGAATGCCCGGTTCCGGAGACGGCATGAACCTTTACGACTTCATCGTCGCCCCATTCGCCGACTTCGAGTTCATGCGCCGGGGATTGACGGGAACGCTGGCGCTGGCGCTGGGCGCAACGCCCATTGGAACCTTCCTGCTGCTGCGAAGGATGAGCCTGATGGGCGAAGCCATGAGCCACGCAATCCTGCCGGGCGCGGCGCTCGGCTATCTCGTCAGCGGACTGTCGCTGGGCGCAATGACCGCGGGCGGCCTCGCCGCCGGACTGGCGGTCGTATTCGCCGCCGGGCTGGTGGCGCGCACATCCAACCTCAAGGAAGATGCGAGCCTTGCCGCCTTCTACCTCCTCTCGCTCGCCGCCGGCGTGATGATCGTATCGCTTTCCGGGCGCAATCTCGATCTGCTGCGCGTCCTGTTCGGCTCGGTACTCGCGCTCGACGATGCCTCCCTGCTCCTGATCGCCGCCATCGCCACCCTGTCGCTTTTCGGCCTTGCCCTGCTGTTCAGGCCACTGACGCTGGAATGTTTCGACCCCGCCTTCCTGCGCGCGGTCAGCCGCACATCGCCGCTCGCGCACTACGGTTTTTTGTTGCTGGTCGTACTCAACCTGGTAAGCGGCTTTCATGCTCTCGGCACGCTGATGGCGGTCGGCATCATGATCCTGCCCGCGGCCTCGGCGCGGCTCTGGACACGCGGCCTGCCCGCCATGCTGACGCTTGGATCGGGGCTGGCCTTCCTCGGCGGCGCGGCGGGACTGCTGCTCTCTTTCCACACCGATGCACCGGCGGGACCGGCGATCATCCTGGTCTGCGGATTCATCTACTTCGTTTCCCTCGCCGCCGCGCCGGGCGGCCTGCTCGCGCCCCGCCTGCCCGTGCATCGCCATTTGTCATCGTGAGATCATGAATCTTCCATTCCCGCCCTGGCCGCTGCGTCCGTCGCGGGCGCTCTTCATGCTGCTCGGACTGTTTTTCGCTTCCGCCTGCGCCGCCGCCGAAATCGAAATCGTCGCCAGCTTCAGCATCCTCGGCGACCTGGTGCGCGAAGTCGGCGGCGAGCGGGTGACAGTGCACGCTCTCATCGGCCCCGACCAGGACGCCCATATCTACGAACCCCGCCCTTCCGACGCCCGTCGCGCCGGACGCGCCCGGCTGGTCGTGGCGAACGGCCTCGGCTTCGACGACTGGCTGCCGCGCCTGGCGCGCTCGGCTGGCTACAAAGGCGCGGTCGTCGTCGCCAGCAACGGCATCCGGCCCCTGTCCATGAACGATTCCGGCGACCGTCACGCACACGACGGCTCCGCTGAGCGCATCGACCCCCACGCCTGGCAGGATGCGGGCAACGTCCGGATCTACATCGACAACATCGCCGCCGCCCTCGTCGCAGCAGACCCCGACGGCACGGACCTTTACCGCGCCAATGCCGCGCGCTACCGGGCTGCGCTCGACGCGCTCGACGCCAGCATCCGCGACGCCGTCGCCCGCTTGCCCCAGGAACGCCGGAAAGTCGTGAGTTCGCACGATGCCTTCGGCTATTTCGCCCGCGCCTACGGCCTGCGCTTTCTCGCCCCGGCAGGCGTGGCCGGGCACACCGAGCCTGGCGCCCGGAGCGTCGCCCGCCTCATCGCGCAACTACAGCGCGAAAAAGCGCCAGCCGTCTTTCTCGAAAACATCAGCGATCCCCGCCTGATCGAACGCATCCGCAGCGAAAGCGGCGCGGCGACGGGCGGCACGCTCTACTCCGACGCGCTCTCGTCCGCCGACGGCCCCGCGCCAACCTATCTCGCCATGATGCGGCACAACCTCGCCACACTCATGACCGCACTCGAAGCGCGATAAAGTTCGCGCGACAGCCCCCGCCCAGGAGAATGCCTCCATGACCCGCAAGACCGTACATCTCCTCATCATCGATCCGCAAAACGATTTTTGCGACCTGCCCGATGCCGGACGCGACGGCGAGGCTCCCGCCCTGCCCGTACCCGGCGCCCATGCCGACATGCTGCGCCTGGCGGCGCTGATCGAACGCGCAGGCGAAGACATCGGCAACATCACGATCACACTCGATTCGCATCTGCGCCTCGATATCGCACATCCGGGGTTCTGGCAGCAAGGCGACGGCTCGCCCGTCTCGCCTTTCACACCCATCCGCGCCGCGGACGTCAAAGCGGAGAAATTCCTGCCCCGCGCCGCGAACGCCTTGCCGCATGCCATCGCCTACCTCAATGCGCTGGAAGCGCGCGGCCGCCACACCCACATGGTCTGGCCGGTACACTGCGAACTCGGCGCATGGGGGCACAATGTCCATGCGGCGGTGCACCGCGCCTGCAACCGGTGGGAAGACGCAACCGGCACCAACGCAGAGAAAATCCTCAAGGGACTCGACCCCCGGACAGAACACTACAGCGCCATCCGCGCGGAAGTTCCCAATCCGGATTCACCCGGCACGCTCGTCAACGACGCCCTGCTCGACCGCCTTGCCGAAGCCGGCGAAATCCTGATCGCAGGCATAGCGGGCAGCCATTGTGTCAAGGCAAGCGTCGAAGACATCGTCGAATACCGCCCGGAAACGGCAAAACGCATCGCGCTGCTTGTCGATTGCATGAGTCCGGTCACGGGGTTCGCGGAACAGCAAACCGCCTTCATCGAAAACATGCGTTCGCGCGGCGCGCGCATCGCCATGAGCGCGGACATTTTGCCGGAATCCCCTCGAAGAACTGGAAAACCCCAATGCTAAACGGAATCATCGGCAACATTGCCGATCCCCGCTTCAAGTTCGATATATCTTCCAAGAACGGAAAAAACAAACCATGAACACCCTGCCCGTCGTACAAAGCCTGCTCGAAACCGACCTGTATAAATTCACCATGTGGCAGGCGCTTTTGCACAGCCATCCCGGCATCGAAGCCGAATACGCATTCGTCTGCCGCAATACGCCCGCTTTTCCGCTCGCCGAACTGAAAAAAGAGGTCGAAACGGAACTCGACCGGCTTTGCTCCCTGAGCTTTCTTCCCGAAGAACTCGATTACCTGCGCGGCCTGCGCTTCATCAAAAGCGATTTCGTCGATTTCCTGTCCGTCTTCCGCTTCCAACGCCGTTTCGTCACCGTCGCAACGGCAGGCGAAACGCTGAAAATCACGGCGAAAGGCCCCATCGTTCACGTCATGGGCTTTGAAATTTTCCTGCTCTATATCATCAACGAACTCTATTACCGCCGCCTCGGCGACGTGGAAGCGACGCTTGCCGAAGCGCGCCGCCGTCTGACGGCGAAAATCGCCCTTATCGCCGAAAGCGGCGACCTGCACGGCCCTGCGCCGCTCTCCGGCTTCGTCTTCAGCGATTTCGGCGTGCGCCGCCGCTATTCCGGCCAATGGCACGAAGAAATGCTCACCACCCTCATCGAAAAACTACCGGACAACTTCAGCGGCACTTCTGATGTCTACCTCGCCAGGAAACTGGGCGTCACCCCCATCGGCACCATGGCGCACGAATACCTGCAAGCCTACCAGGCCGTGGGCGTGCGGCTGCGGGACTTCCAGAAAGCGGCGCTCGAAGGGTGGGTACAAGAATACCGGGGCGATCTGGGCATCGCCCTCACCGACACCGTCGGCATGGACGCTTTCCTGCGCGATTTCGACCTCTACTTCGCCAAGCTTTTCGACGGCCTGCGCCACGACTCCGGCGACCCGCTGGAATGGGGCGAAAAAGCCATCGCCCACTACCGGAAGCTGCGCATCGCCCCACGCACCAAGCAACTCATCTTCTCGGACGGACTCGACATTCCCAAAGCCATCGCCCTCTACCGCCACTTCAAGGGCCGCATCCGCACCGCCTACGGCATCGGCACCAACCTCACCAACGACACCCCGAAAAAAGCACTCAACATCGTGATGAAACTCACCGCCTGCAACGGCCAGCCCGTTGCGAAACTCTCGGACTCGCCGGGGAAAACGCTGTGCGACGATGAAACTTTCCTTGGCTATTTGCGACAAGTATTTCAACATCCGGCGATAAAGTGAGGCGCGCACGACCGGCGGGTGAACTTTCCGCCGGCCCGGCGCGCGCGGCGGACCATCTCCCACCATTCTTCCGGCATCCCTGAAAAAATGAATCCCATGCTCACCCTCTCCCTCGCCCAGCTCAACCTCACCATCGGCGACCTTGCCGGCAACATCGCCCGAATGACCGCCGCAGCCCAAAAAGCCGCCGCCGCGGGCGCGCGGATCGTCGTCTTTTCCGAACTCGCCCTCACCGGCTATCCCCCCGGCGATCTGCTCGATGAACCGGAGTTTCTCACCCGCATCGACATAGCACTGGCCGGCCTTCTCGATGCGAGCCGCCTCACCCCCGGTCTCCACTGGGTCGTAGGCGCCCCCATCCGCAGACAAGGGCCGGGCAAGGCGCTGGAAAACAGCCTTCTCGTCATCAAGGATGGAAAAACCGTCCTCACCTACGCCAAGCAACTCTTGCCGACCTACGGCATCTTCGACGAACGGCGGTATTTCGAGCCGGGGCCGGATGTAGCGCGCACATTGGAAATCGACGGCGTAAAAATCGGCTTTCTCATCTGCGAAGACGCCTGGAACGACGCCTGCGAGGACTACCCCGCCAACCCCCTCGTCCGGCTCGCGGCGGCCAAGCCCGATCTCATCGTCACGATCAACGCCAGCCCTTCCAGCATCGGCAAGCGCGAGGAGCGCCACGCCGTCTTCACCGCCGCGAGCCGCCGCCACAAACTGCCGATGATCTACGTCAACCAGATCGGCGGACACGACCAACTGATTTTCGATGGCGCATCCTTCGCCGTCGCGCCACAGGCCGGCGTCGTCTTTGAAGCCTCGCGTTTCACGGAAGAAGTCGCCACCCTGCAATTCCGGAACGGCAAATTCTCCTGCGCGGAAGGCAAGACACTTGCCGCCCCCGTCCCTCCCGCCGGCCTGCCCGTCATGGCGTTCTATCGCCGCCAGATCGTGCTCGGCCTCTCCGACTACGCCCGGCGCTGCGGCTTCGGAAAAGTCGTGGCCGGCTCCTCCGGCGGCATCGACAGCGCGCTCACGCTGGCCCTCGCCGCCGAAGCCCTCGGCCCGGAAAACGTCGTCGCCATAACACTCCCTTCCCGCTTCTCCAGCGCGGGCAGCATCGACGACTCCATCTCGCTGTGCCGGAACCTCGGCATCAAACTTTTCGAGCACCCGATCCACGACATCGTTGCCGACTACGAACAAGGCTTCGAGGCCGCCTTCAGCGAACCGCTCAAGGGCGTGGCAAACGAAAACCTGCAAGCCCGCGTGCGCGGCGCCATACTGATGGAATACTCCAACCATTTTGGCGCCCTGCTCCTCGCCACCGGCAACAAGAGCGAGATTTCCGTCGGCTACTGCACACTCTACGGCGACACCAATGGCGGCCTGGGACTCATCGGCGATCTCTACAAAACAGAAGTCTTCGCCCTCGCCCGCCACATCAACGAAACCGCCGGGCGCAAACTGATTCCCGAAGCCATCATCGAAAAACCGCCTTCAGCCGAACTCGCGCCCGACCAGAAAGACACCGACAGCCTGCCGCCCTACCCCGTGCTGGACACGATCCTGAAATTCCTGATCGAAGGCGACCGCCTGAGCGCCGAAGAGCGCGACACCGTCAAGGCCGATTATGCGCGGCTGGCTGAAGTGGAAGACGGCATGGCGCTGATCGCGCGCGTGCGGCGGCTGATCTGGAAAAGCGAGTACAAGCGCCGCCAGGCCCCGCCGATCCTGCGGCTGCGTCCGCACGCATTCGGCAGCGGACGGCGGATGCCGATCGCGGCCAAATACGAATGAAACCGCCGGGGTGACTCCGGAAAATTCGCCGGTTGACGATATCGATTTCAGCGGAATTCCGTGAGGCGCGAATTCTGCGAATATTTCGTCGAACTCACTCCTTGCTGGAAAGCAAAGCCGTAATCTTCCAGATAATAATATGTGGAAAGTTCATCGTCCCGATCGCCGACGACGTGGCATTTCAATTCCCTGGCATTCCCCTGGAGTTGCGGATTCAATCCATCCGCCGAAACATCGCGGACAACCTTGCAAATGACTTCCACATCCTTGCTGGACTGGTTCGTCACGATATCCGCGACCCGCGTCCGCTGCCGGTAGCTCAACTGGCCGCCGACGGGCATCTTGTTCCAATCTCCCCGCAATTCCAGCCTGTCTACAATGGAAGCATTCTGGACATCGACGCTGTTGAAAGTCTGGCCGATGGGAATGATGCCCAGGAAATTCATCTGCTCCGTCTTGTCGCCGCCCTCGAACTGTACGATGTGAAAGACGCCGGGCGTCTCCGTGCCCTCGATCGACGCCTCCTGCAAAAAGGAGCCGGACTTGCTGTTCAGCCGCGCCGCCGCGCTGCCGCTTTTGAATGTCTTGGTGCCTTCGATGCGGATGTAGCTGAGCGGCTGCCTGGGCAGCGCGAGATGGAGTTTTGCAATCTGGTTCACAACATTGGCGTCGAGCGCGGGCAAAGCGGCAAAATCCGGAAATTGCTTGTCGCGCACTTCGGGCGGCACCAGGGTTTTGAGCAACTCCTGCTTGCCGCAAGCGGTTGTCAACAAAGTGGAAAAGTCGCTGGGCGCCTGCCCGAAACTGACCACCGGAGGCCGCGCCGCAAGCCCGCCGTCCGTTACCGTCTGTTGTTGATCCAGATAATAAACATAGAGGAGGGAATAGCTCTGCCTCAGGCAATCCACATGGTAGAACCCGGCCCGGCGCGCATAAGGCGCCTTGAACAGCCTGATGTATGCAAGATAGGGATAGTCGATGGCCGCCCAGAAGCGAAGGCTGCCGTCGCCCCGGTCTTCCAGGCTCGTAACGTCGATGAGAATCTGCGTATCGCTCCGCTTGTTGTAGACGACCTCGCGCCACGCGGACTCGCGCTCGCATGCCCGCCCTGCCTCGGGCAACTGGCGAATGGCTCTGGCGGTACGCTCGCTCAACGCGAGCGGCGGCGAATATGCCGCCGTTCCGTTGCCGTAGCGCCTCACCCCCGCAGCCTGGGACGGCTTGTCGGCGGCGAAGTCGGCGTAGATCCAGGCAGCGGATTCGGTGGAACAACTTGCCTGGAGGTAAAGCAAGCTTTCGCCGCTCTGCACAGACAAGGAAACTTTGTCTTCATCGCGCAGCACGCTCTGTTCGACGACCTTGCCCTTGCCCACAGCCGCCAAAACCGCCCGGTCGGTTCGTTCCAGTTCATCGGCGGGCTTCACCGGAAAAGAGGAACTGCATGCGGACACTGCGATAACCAGGGGAAACACCGCCAACCGAAACAGGATGGACATGACAGATTCCTTTATTTCCGAGAACATCGCCGGTTCGTACCGTAAGATATCGAAAGGCTGCCATTCTAACGCTTTCTTCGCGCCGCGCAATCGCCGTAAAGGCAAGACGGCGGAGGATAACAAGACTGAATATCCGCCGTCATGTCATACCCACAACGAAAACCGGCGAGACGCGCGGCATGGTAAAACAATCTTCGATATTTCGCTTTCTGGAAAACAGATAAAATTGCAATGCGATGATACTTCAATTACAGTCGAAATCATTCCTCAGCGACCGGATAATCCCAATAAGAGTCTCCCAAAAAGCAATTACACATATGGATTGACAGACTCCCGATTTACGATCCTTATGATTATATATATTGTCAATATTTTGTGAAAATATTTTTCACATTTCAATGAGCGGTTTGGCGATCTTCGGAAACGCTTTTATCAGCTTGGTATCCATCGTCACGACGGTTACGCCGAATGTTTCGGCTAATGCAACAAACTCGCAGTCGTAGGCTGAACAATCGCTTGCTTTCACCAGTTCCAGCACTCGCCTGGCGTCGGGTTCATGCTCCGCGCCATCGAGCAAGGCCTCAGCTTCGCATTGTATGGCATATGCCTGCTCAAGCGTCAGAAGGCCTCGCCGCATATACCCGGCCAAGATGTTCCGGTACTCACTGCGCCACAAAATCGGCGCATGCCACTCTGTATCCCGTTGGTACAAGCGTTCTGCTGCTTCGGTGCAATCGCCCGGTAGGTACAGGTATGCGCCCTCATTTCACGCCGCATCCAGATCATCCCGGACCGGAAAATTTGGTTGTGCAGCGAATCCCTAAGGTAGAATCCCGGTTTTCCGCATTCGTCATTTTTCTCCATGGAACTCATCACTCAATTCATCGACATCGTCCTGCATCTGGACAAACACTTGACGAGCATGACAATACAGTACGGCGTGTGGATTTACGCCATATTGTTCTTCATTATTTTCGCGGAAACGGGGTTTGTCGTAACGCCCTTCCTGCCGGGAGATTCGCTGTTGTTCGTGGCGGGGGCGCTGGCGGCGCTGGGAGCGACTGAAAGCGGCGGCGGAATGAATATCGCCTGGTTGCTGGCAGCGGTGTCGATGGCGGCGATTTTGGGCAATATGCTGAATTATCAGATAGGCCGTTACCTCGGCCCGAAGGTCTTTCAATGGGAGGGGTCCCGCCTTTTCAACAAGCAGGCGCTCCTGAAAACACAGGCATTCTATGAACGTCATGGCGGCAAAACATTGGTCATTTCCCGCTTTTTGCCGATTTTCCGCACTTTTGCGCCTTTCGTGGCGGGTGTCGGCGCAATGGACTATCCCCGCTTTTCCTTGTTCAATCTGGCGGGCGGGCTGGGTTGGTGTTTCTCGCTCACGCTGGCGGGATATTGGTTCGGCAATTTGCCGTGGGTACGGCAGAATCTTTCCTTGCTGATCGTGGGCATCATCGCGGTTTCTCTGTTGCCGATGTTGATCGCTTATCTAATGCGGGACAAATCCGGCGCGGTTTGAGATATTCCGCCTGGAAACTCCGCGATGAATGCACGCCCCGTCATCCTCGAATTCCAGAGCGTCTCCAAGCATTACAGCATCGGCCAGCAGGATGTACCGGCATTGCGCGGCATTGATCTGAAGGTTGGCGCGGGCGAGGTTTTCGGTATCATCGGGCACTCGGGAGCGGGAAAGTCGACGCTGATCCGCCTCATCAACGCGCTGGAGCGGCCGGACGCCGGCAGAATACTGGTCGACGGCGCGGACGTGACCGCCATGAATGCCACGGCCTTGCGCGCATTGCGCCAGAAAGTCGGCATGATTTTCCAGCATTTCAATCTGCTTTCGTCGAAGACGGCGGCGCAAAACATCGCGTTTCCTCTCAGGATCGCCGGACAATTGAGCGAAACCGAAATCCAGCGCCGCGTCGCAAGGTTGATAGAACGGGTGGGGTTGAGCGAGCATGCCCGCAAATATCCGGCACAACTCTCCGGCGGCCAAAAGCAGCGCGTCGGAATTGCGCGGGCGCTGGCAACCGGGCCGCGCATTCTTTTGTGCGACGAAGCCACTTCGGCGCTCGATCCGCAGACGACGCAATCGGTGCTGCATCTCTTGGATGAAATCAATCGGGAATTGAACCTCACCATCGTCTTGATCGCGCATGAAATGAAGGTGATCCGCACTTTGTGCGACCGCGTTGCCGTTCTCGACGAGGGAAGAATCGTCGAAACGGGCGAAGTCGCCGAAGTGTTCTTGCAACCCCGGCACCCGGTGTCGCGCCGTTTCGTTTCCGAATCCGAAGATGGCCGCGAGGCGTATTCGAGCGCCGTATCCGACCATATCGAAGGCCACCTGGTGCGTTTGACCTTTCGCGGCGAGAAACTCCACGACCCCGCATTCGGCAGGATCATGCGCGAATACGATATGGATTTCCGCTTCATTTCCGGCCATATCGACCGGATCAAGAATATGCCTTACGGGCGGCTCGTGCTGGATTTGACCGGCGCGCGCACGAATGAGGCACTGGACCGTATACGCGGCGAGGGAATTACCGTCGAGGATTTGCGCTGATGGATTTCATTGCCAATATTCCATGGGCCGATGTCGGCGAAGCTTCGCTCGATACCTTGCTGATGCTCGGTATTTCAATGTTTTTCACGCTGGTTCTCGGTTTGCCGCTCGGCATTTTGCTGTTTCTGACCGGCAAGCGGCAATTGCTGGAACAAATGGCTTTCTATAACGCGCTCTCGCTCGCCGTCAATATCCTGCGTTCGGTGCCCTTCATTATTTTGTTGATCGTGATGATGCCGCTCACGGAAATCGTCGTAGGCACTTCGCTCGGTGTGGCGGGTGCGATTCCGCCGCTCGTGGTTGGCGCGGCGCCGTTTTTCGCGCGGCTCGTCGAAACGGCGCTGCGCGAGGTCGATCGCGGCATCGTCGAGGCGGTACAGGCCATGGGCGCGAGCGCGAGGCAAATCGTGCTGCATGCCCTGCTTCCCGAGGCGTTGCCCGGCATCGTCGCCGCCATGACCGTCACCGCCATCGCGCTGGTGTCTTATACGGCGATGTCCGGCATCGTCGGCGGCGGAGGACTCGGCGATCTCGCAATACGCTACGGTTATCATCGCTACCAAAACGATGTCATGGCAGTCACTGTCGTTTTTCTGCTCCTTCTCGTGCAAGTCTTGCAAATGTTCGGCGACAGGCTGATGCTGCGCTTCATGCACCGTTGATGTCGTGCCGATCTTGCGATGAGATTTTTCGATAAACTCCCCTTGCCCTTCCGGCTCATACCGGCCCTGCTGGCATTTTCGCCGCCCGCCGCGGCGGAAGAATTGCGTATCGGCGCAACGCCCGTCCCGCACGCCGAAATTCTCGAATTCGTCAAACCCGCGCTCGAAAAGCAAGGCGTCACGCTCGACATCAAGGTTTTCACCGATTACGTGCAACCCAATTTGCAAGTCGCGCAAAAAAAGCTCGATGCCAATTTTTTCCAGCACAAGCCTTATCTCGATGAATTCAACAAAAGCCGTGGAACGGCGCTGGCCAGTGTGATCGGCGTGCATATCGAGCCTTTCGGCGCGTATTCCAAAAAAATCGGGAAACTCGATGCTCTCACCGAAGGCGCGACGGTCGCCATTCCCAACGACGCGACCAACGGCGGGCGGGCCTTGCTGCTCCTGGCCACGCATGGACTCATCCGGCTCAAGGACGGCGCAGCCATTGCCGCGACGGTGCGCGACATCGTCTCGAACCCCAGGAAGCTCCGGTTCCGCGAGATCGAAGCGGCAACCCTGCCGCGCGCGCTCGGGCAGGTGGATCTCGCGCTCATCAATACCAATTACGCTCTCGCAGCCGGACTCGATCCGCTGGCCGACGCACTCATCATCGAGGGCGCGCAATCGCCTTATGTGAATATTCTCGTGGCCCGATCCGACAATGCGGCGAACGATGCATTGAAAAAGCTCGCGGCGGCGCTGATCTTGCCGGAAACTCGGAAATTCATCGAAAACCGCTACAAGGGCGCGATACTGCCGGTATTCTGAATCTTCCCGCACAATATGAGTACATCATGCCATCGAACTTCGACGCCGCCATCCTGATAGGCCGCTTCCAGCCTTTCCACAACGGTCATGCCGCTTTGCTGCGCGAGACGCTGGCGCGAGCCGGGCGCGTCATTGTCGTGATCGGCTCCTCGTTCCGGTCGCGGAATGCCAAAAATCCCTTTACCCATGAAGAACGCGCCGCGATGATCGCCGCCAGCCTCGATGAAGCCGACGCGCGCCGGGTGAGCTTCGTCCCCGTCCGCGATTATTACGACGACCGGCGCTGGGCGGCGGCGGTGGAAGAAGGCGTGCGGACATCGCTGGAAAAACCGGACGCCGCCGCCCAGCATGTCGCGCTCGCCGGTTTTCACAAGGATGCCTCCACTTATTATCTGAGTCTTTTCCCGCATTGGTCTTTTGTCGCCCTGGAACGCCAGGGGGAAATCGACGCTACCGCGATCCGCCGGATTTACTTCGATACCGGCAATGCGGACGCCGCGCGCGCATCGCTGCAAAGCCTTGTGCCCCCCGCGGTCGCCCGCTATCTCGACGCTTGGGCCGCCCTCCCCGCCTTCGCCGCCATGCGGGAAGAATATGGGGCGATCGAGGCTTACAAAAAGCGATGGGGCATCGGCCCTTTCGTCACGCTGGACGCGGTGGCGACGGCGGCGGAGCACGTCCTGCTGGTGCGCCGGAAACATCCGCCGGGCAAAGGTTTGTGGGCCATCCCCGGCGGTTTTCTCGAAGGCCGCGAACGCTTGTTGCAAGGCGCGATCCGGGAGCTGAAAGAGGAAACAGGGCTGGACGTGTCCGACGCCGCGCTTGCCGGCGCTTTGCGCGCGGTCGCCGTTTTCGACCATCCCGACCGCAGCCAGCGCGGGCGCATCATCACGCACGCACATTGGTTCGATCTGCCATCCGGCGACCTGCCGACAGTCCAGGGCGCGGACGATGCCGCCGAAGCGCGCTGGTTCCCTGTCGCCAGACTGCCGGAGATGGAAGCGGACTTTTTCGAGGATCATTTTGCGATTCTCGACCGGCTCGGCATATTGCCGCTTCGCTGAAGCCGCGCATCTCGTCCCTTCCAGGTTATGCCGCGCCCGCCGCGGGTTCATTGCGGAGCCGGGCGCGATCCGGCTGTTTTCGGCAGCCTCCGCGGGGACGCGGCCAGTTCAAGCCGAAGTTCGTATCAGATAGTCGAAGGCCGACAGGCTGGCTTTCGCCCCTTCGCCCATGGCGATGATTATCTGTTTATACGGTACCGTCGTGCAGTCGCCCGCGGCGAAGATGCCGGGCACGGAAGTCTGGCCGCGTGTGTCGATGACGATTTCGCCGAATTGCGTAATCTCCACCGTGCCTTTGGCGAAATCGGTATTGGGCAGCAGGCCGATTTGCACGAAGACGCCTTCGAGGTCGATCCGGTGTGTTTCGCCCGAGACGCGATCTTTATAGACAAGGCCGTCGACTTTGTCCGTGCCGGTGACTTCGATGGTCTGCGCGCACTTGACGATGGCAACGTTGGGCAGGCTGGCGAGCTTGCTTTGCAGCACGGCGTCGGCGCGCAGCTTCTCGCCGAATTCGAGCAGGGTGACGTGCGCCACTACGCCCGCGAGGTCGATGGCCGCTTCCACGCCGGAATTGCCGCCGCCGACCACTGCTACGCGCTTGCCCTTGAACAAGGGGCCGTCGCAATGTGGGCAAAAGGCCACGCCGCGCGCCTTGTATTCCTGCTCGCCCGGTACGTTCATGTTGCGCCAGCGCGCGCCGGTGGCCAGGATCAGGGCATGGCTTTTCAGGCTCGCGCCGCTCGCCAGGCGCGCTTCGACCAGCCCGCCCGGGCCCGCGGCAACGCTTTCCACGCGCTGCAGGTTCATGATGTCCACGCCGTGATTGCGCACATGCTGCTCCAGCGTGACGGCCAGGCGTGGTCCTTCCGTTTCCTTGATCGTCACCAGATTCTCGATGGCCAGCGTGTCGTGGATCTGTCCGCCGAAGCGCTCGGCGACGACGCCGGTGTGCAAGCCCTTGCGCGCCGCGTAGATGGCCGCCGCCGCGCCGGCCGGCCCGCCGCCGACGACGAGTATGTCGAAGGCGGTCTTGGCGGCTATTTTTTCGGCCTCGCGCGCCGCGCCGCCGGTATCGAGCTTGGCGACGATTTCCTCGATCGTCATGCGACCCTGCCCGAAAGGCTCGCCGTTCAGGAAAATCGTCGGCACGACCATGATCCGGCGTTCGTCGGCTTCTTTCTGGAACAGCGCGCCATCGATCATCGTGCTGGAAACGCCTGGATTCGATACGGCCACCAGATTGAGCGCCTGAATTACGTCCGGGCAGTTATGGCAGGAGATGGAAACGAAGGTTTCGAAACGGAAATCCCCGGACAGCCCGCGAATCTGTTCGAGGACCGACTCTCCGATCTTCGGCGGATGGCCGCCGGTATGCAGTAGCGCCAGCACCAGCGAGGTGAATTCGTGCCCCATCGGCAAGCCCGCAAAATGGATGCGGGCGCGCTCTCCCGGCCGACCGACGGAGAACGACGGCTGCCGCGCGTCCTGTCCGTCGAGGCGAATTTGCACTTTGTCCGACGATTCGGCGATGTCTTCGAGCAAGGCCTTGAGCTCCTGCGATTTGTCGCCGTCGTCGAGCGAAGCGACGAGTTCGATCGGTTGCCGAACACTTTCGAGATAGGTTTTGAGCTGGGCTTTTATGGCAGCGTCGAGCATTTTTTCGTTCTCCGGGATGGCAAAACAACCGGCGCGGCCAGGGTCATTTTCCCCCTGTCGCGCCGATTACCTTTAATTTTGGTCACACCATGGATTTCGGCTTTCGCCGGAATCGTGGATTCGACCGGATTGGAGCAGACTAACCAACGGCCGCGCACAACGCCTGCCACTCGTCATCACGAAGAGCGAAACGACGTGGCAATGATATGTAAATATCTGGACGGCATTAAATTGATCTGCTCCGGTGCTTCCTCAGATCTTGCCGACGAGGTCGATCGAGGGCGCCAGCGTCTTCTCGCCTTCCTGCCACTTGGCCGGGCAGACTTCGTTCGGGTTCTTGCGCACGTATTGCGCGGCCTTGACCTTGCGCAACAGTTCCTGCGCGTTGCGTCCGATGTTGCCGGCATTGATTTCGATGATCTGAATCTTGCCGTCCGGATCGACGACGAAAGTGCCGCGCTCGTCGAGACCGACCTCCTCGATGTAGACGCCGAAGTTCTTGCTGATGACGTGCGTCGGATCGCCGACCATCACGTACTGAATCTTCTTGATCGTATCGGAGGTGTCAGCCCAGGCCTTGTGCGTGAAGTGGGTGTCGGTGGACACACTGTAGATTTCCACTCCCAGCTTCTTGAATTCGGCATAGTTGTCGGCGAGATCGCC
>JAISCE010000078.1 GCA_031265765.1 Azoarcus sp. | reverse complement strand
ATGCGGGTACTGGTCAAGCGCATCCTGCGCAAGTACGGCTATCCGCCAGACCTTCAGGATTCAGCAGTCCAAACCGTCTTGCAGCAGGCCGAGGCCTTGTCGGCCGAGTGGAGTATGTGCGTCGTATAAAGACGAAATGACGGGAGAACCTTTTGGCCTTTTGGGGTAGCGCCCTTCCCCTTGAGTCCATTCCCTTGGCCCCTTCCCCATTCTATGCCGGACGTCATTCCCGCCGGAATCCAAGCCAGATCAGCGCGCGAATGAGAAACTCGGGCACGATGCTGAAAATGTAGACCGTGACGATGCCATGCAAAACGGCCATGAGCAGCAACAGCGCCGGGATGCCATAGCCCCGATTCAGGAACAGGCCCGCGCCGAGCGATACCGCCACCATGAACAGGGAGTTGAGAATGTTGTTGGCGGCGACGACCCGGGCACGGCAATGGACGGGGCTGCGTTGTTGCACGAGCGCATAGAGCGGCACGCAGTAAATGCCGCCGAAAACGCCCAGCAAAAACAGATCGGCGAAAACGCGCCAGATGGTGATGTCGTGCAGCAATCCGGCTAGCGGCAGCGCCGCATCGATGACATTGGCGGGAGCGACAAATGCGATGTCGACACCGCAAAGGGTCATGCCGAGCGCGCCGAGCGGCACCAGCCCCGGTTCCACCGCCTTGCCGCGCCGCTGCGTGAGCCTGTCGCACAACAGCGATCCGCTTCCGATGCCGACCGAAAACACCGCGAGCAGCAAAGTCACCACGCTTTCATCGCCGCCGAGTACCGACTTTGTATAGGCGGGGAGCTGTGTCAACAGCAAGGCTCCGTAGGCCCAAAACCACGAAATGCCCAGGATGGAGAGGAAAACGCTGCGTTCCTGCCGGGCAAAGCCGATGCAATGCCATGTTTCGGAAAGCGGATTGGGCGAAATCTTCAATTCCGGCGCGGGCGCGGGCGCGGCGGGAATGCGGCGGCTTGCCCAAAATCCGCCAAGCGCCACCGCGAAACAAATCCCGACGATCCATACCGCGCCGCCGTCGAGTCCGGCCAGCAGGCCGCCGATGAGTGTGCCGATCAGAATGGAAACGAAAGTGCCTGCTTCCACCAACGCATTGCCGCCCACAAGTTCATCGTCGCGCAGGTGTTGCGGCAGGATTGCGTATTTCACCGGGCCGAATAGGGTGGATTGCAATCCAAGCAGACAAAGCGCCGCGAGAAGCACCGTCAGGTTTTGCAGCCAGAACCCCAACCCGGCAAGCAGGATGATGACGATTTCCAGCGCCTTGGTCGCGCGCGCCAGTCGTGCCTTGTCGAATTTGTCCGCCAACTGCCCGGCAGTAGCGGAGAAAAGGAAGAACGGCAAGATGAAAAGCCCCGCCGCGAGGTTGGTCAGCACTTCCGGCTTCATCTCCGTCCAGGAAACCGCGCCGAAGGTCAGCAGCACCATGAGCGCGTTCTTGTAGGCGTTGTCGTTGAACGCGCCCAGGAATTGCGTCAGGAACAGCGGCCAGAAACGGCGCTCGCCGAGCAGGGCGAACTGGGAATGATGCTTTGCGATCCCGCCATCGGGAGATCGCGGTATATTTTCGTTCTTCATCGAAAACTATCTCCATTTGTCGTGTCGCCCGATTGCGGGCATGGATTGAAACAAACCTATATGGCCTCGAAAAAAGCGCGGGTCTCGAAAACCTTGGCGGGGAATGATTTGCCTTGCCAACGCAGGTTCCGTTTCAGCGCCAGGTCGAAATAAAGAGGGTTGTGTTGGCGCAGAACTTCCAGATCGGCAACGGCTTCTTTCGGTAAAAGACCATCGGCGGCCAGCGCGGCGGGCGAAGTCAGCGGCAGGATGCCCGGCAGCGGGTAATCGGAACCGTTGAGCAGGCGTCCATGCCAATCGTCGCGCGCGAGCAACGTCCTGATGACACTGGGCTTGCGATTGCGCAGCGCGATGGCGGAAATGTCGCCAAACAGGCGTCCTTGCCATTCGGGCCGATCCATGAGGCGGGCGAACAACTCGAAACTCGTCCGTTTCTTTCCCGGCGCATCCAGGTCTTCGTCCCTGCCTATGCTCGCGCAATGCGCCACGATCACCCGCACGCCCGCATCCAGCGCCCGGCGCAATTTCAGCGGATTGCCCAAATGCTCCATGCTCGTACCCTGCGCCGCTTTTTCCGCGCCGCAATGGCTGATGAGCGGCAGGCGCAGACGGGCGAGCGCGGCGAAAAAAGCATCGCAACGCTTCGATGCGGGGTCGATGTTCTGCGCCGCGGGCAGCCATTTCACCGCTTTCGCGCCCTGCGCGGCGGCGGCTTCGAGTTGGTCCACCGCATCGGATCGATAAGGGTGAATGGAAGCTGCCCACTCGAATACATCGGGCTGCTCCGCCGCCATCCGCCGGGCGTAGTCGCCGGGGACATGGAAGGTGCTCCTGTCCGCCGCCGGCAGCCCATTATCATCGTGGAACCAATCGAAGGCGAAGACCAGCGCCTTGACACCGGCAGGCATGCCTCGCACGAGCAGGGCAAGCCGCCGCACATAGTTTTCATCCACCGTGCCGGGCATGCCCGAGACGCAGCCCGCGTTCAGATAGAACAGGCGCTGGCTGTAAAGCACCGGGTGCCACAGGCTCAGGAGGCGCCGCCCGACCGCGAGGCCGCCGCCGCTGTCGCCGATGCCCGCCAGATGAACGTGGCAATCCCACACTTGCGCGGGATCGAGTCCTTCCCAGGCGCGGGTGAGCCACGGACTGTCCATCAGGCCGTCGAGCGCGGGATCGCGGCAAGGATTGACGAGAAACGGTTTGCACGCGAGGTATCCCGGCAGCGCCGCCAACAGCGTTGCCGCGCCGAGAAAACCGCGGCGCGAAAGATTCGTTTTCAATTTTGTTCCCGCCGTTTCAGGCCGCCTCGGCCATCTGCTCCAACGCCACATAATCGGTCTTGCCCGTGCCCAGTAGCGGCAAGGCTTCCACGCGAACGATCCTGCGCGGCACAGCCAGTTCGGGCATGCCCAGTTCCTGTGCCGCTTTCTGCAAGGCGGCGCGGTCGAGACCGGCATCGGTGGTGAAAAGCACGAGCACTTCGCCCTTGTCCTCGTCGGGACGGCCGGAAACGGCATGCTGTGCACCGGGAGCAGCCGTCAGCGCCAGTTTTTCCACGGCTTCGAGACTCACCATTTCCCCCGCCACCTTGGCGAAACGCTTGAGCCGTCCGACGATGCGTACAAAACCATCGTCATCGACATCGACGATGTCGCCGGTCTCATACCAGCCCTCGCCGAGTTCCGAGACCGGGGCCTGCAACTCGCCGGGACGCTCCGCTTTCAGGTAGCCGCTCATCACATTGGGGCCACGCACATGCAGGACGCCGCCCCGCTCGATGCCCGGCGTGGCTTGCAGGCGGTATTCCAAGCCGGGAAGAAACTGTCCGACCGTGCCGCCGCGATACGCCATGGGCGTATTCACGGCGATCACCGGCGCGGTTTCGGTCGCGCCATAGCCTTCGAGGATGCGGATGCCGAATTTCTCGAACCACTGGTCGCGTACCGCAATGGAGAGTTTTTCCGCTCCGGCGACGACGTAGCGCAAGCGATAGAAGTCGTAGGGATGCGCGAAACGCGCATAGTTTCCAAGGAAAGTATTGGTGCCGAACATGACCGTGCAGCCCCGGTCGTAGGCAAGCTCTGGAATGACGCGGTAATGGAGCGGCGAAGGATACAGGAAAAGGCTCGCCCCGCTCAGCACAGGCAGCAGGGTTCCCGCCGTCAGTCCGAAGGAATGGAAAATGGGCAGGACATTCAGCACGCGATCCTCGCTGGTGAAGTCGATGATGGCGCGGATTTGCATGATGTTGGCAAGAATCGCGCGATGCGGGAGCACTACGCCCTTGGGCTTGCCCTCGGAACCGGAAGTAAAGAGCACCACCGCCGCATCCTCGGGCGTGGCCTCGACTTCCACTTGGCGCGGAAACCACAGCGCCCAGCACATCAGCCACAACTTGTCGAAGAAGCTCGCCTGCCCGCGCAAGTCTTCGAGGTAAACGATACGTTCCAGCCCCTGCAAGGCCAAGAGTTTCCCGGTGAGTTTCGCCTGCTCGACGAAAGCGCGCGAAGTTATCAGGGTGCGTACCTGCGCTGCGGCGCAGGCCGTCTGCATTCCATCGACGCCCGCCGTGTAGTTGAGCATCGCCGGAACGCGCCCGAGCGCCGACAGGCCGAGAAACAGGCCGAGCGTCGGGGCCATGTTGGGCAAAAGCAGGCCGACCCTTTCGCCGCGCGCGGTCAGGCGCCCGGCCAACCGCCCGAGCATGAGGGTCATCTTCAGCAAGTCCTGGTACGTATATTCCACCTGCCTGATGTCTTCGACGACGCGGCGATCGCGCCCGTGCTGCGCGATCGCGTCGCACAGCACGCCGTACAGCGTACTTTGGTGCCGCTTCGCCAGCGCCATTTCCTGCATCAGCCGGCGCAGCGCCTCGCCCGATTTATAACGCCGCACCTTGGCGTCCGGCGCGTCCGGCATCGGCAGCCTCGTGGTCGGCAGCGCCGTCAGGGTCACGCGCGGAAACGCCTTGCGCCGTTGCCCATGCATCCGCGAAAAATAACTGCGCAGCGGCCCGTCGATCCGCACGGGCAAGATCGTCGCGCCGGTTCTCGCCGCCACGAAAGCCGGCCCTTCATAGACTTTCATCAGGCTGCCGGTCAGCGTGATCCGCCCTTCCGGGAAAATCGCCACCGGACGGCCGGACTCCAACAGACGGATGACCTGCTTCATCGCCATCGGATTGCCCGGATCGACCGACAGGTAATCGGCCAGCAAGCCAAGCCCTATCCGCAGCCAGGTTTTCCTCACTACTTCGGTATGCACCACGAACACCATGTTCTCGATCGGCAGGAAAAGGCCCAGCAGCACCCCGTCGAGGAAAGATTCATGGTTGGCGACCACCAGCAGGCGCCGGCCTTCCCCGGAACCGGCGGCCAGGACTTCCTTCATCCCTTCCACGCGCACGCGGAAGAAGACCCGCGCCAGGGCGCGCAGCAGGAGGCACAGGAAAGCGCGCATGGCGCTTTTCACGGGACTTGAATTTATCATGTTCATGATCTTCGTTACATTGGGTTAAAAAAATCAGCAATGCCCGCGCACATAGTCGAGCACATTGCCGAGGACGCTTTCCAGCCAGCGGCTGTTGATCCAATACCAGACTTCCTTGCCGATCTTTTCCGAATGCAGCACGTCCGCCTCGCGCAGTATTTTCAGATGGTGCGACACCGTGGAGCGCGTCAGCGTCGACACCGCGGCGATTTGACCCACATTGAGACGTTCGCCCTTGTCGAACAGCATCAGGATGCGTTGACGGTGTTCATCGCCCAAGGCCGTGAAGACACGGGACATGGGGCGCCACTCGGAAGGGATGGAACGGGTGTAATCCGATTTCATGTCGACGATCTTAGTTATATCGTTCTATCTTGTCAAGCCTCTTTGCACGAAAATTCGCGGACGCTTTTCTTGCGGCAACCTGCGTCATGCGGCCCGCGTCAGCAACACCGCTGCCTGGGCGGCAATGCCTTCGCCGCGCCCGGTGAAACCGAGTTTTTCGGTGGTCTTGCCCTTGATGTTGACGTCCGCGGCGGCGATGCCGAGATCGGCGGCGATGTTAGCGGCCATCCGCGCCGCGTGCAGCTGGATTTTCGGCGCCTGGCAAATGATCGTGGCATCGACGTTACCGACTTCCCACCCCGCCGCCCGCAACTTGGCAAAAGCGGTGCGCAGCAATACACGGCTGTCGGCTCCGGCGTACTGCGGATCGGTATCGGGGAACAAGCGCCCGATGTCGCCGAGACCGGCCGCGCCGAGCAGCGCATCGGTGAGCGCGTGCAACAGCACATCGGCATCGGAATGTCCGAGCAGGCCGCGCTCGAAGGGAATGGAAACGCCGCCGAGAATCAACGGACGGCCCGCCACCAGCGCGTGTACGTCGAACCCCTGGCCGATGCGAAAAGCGGATTTCACGGTTTTTCCTCCTGCCTCTCGTCCCCTTCCCCACGATGACGCAGAATCCATTCGGCGAGACACATATCGAACGGCCAGGTCACCTTGAGATTGGCGGCGTCGCCTTCAACCAATCTGGGCCGCAGACCGGCGGCCTCGATCGCGCTGGCTTCGTCGGTGACGCCGTGCGCGCTCTCCAGAGCGCGGCGCAGCATCACATAGCGGAACATCTGCGGCGTCTGCGCCCGCCACAGGCTGTCACGCGCCACGGTGGCGGCAGCGCGCAAGTGTTCGTCGGCGCGCTTGAGCGTATCGGCCACCGGCGTCGCCAGCAGGCCGCCGACATCGTCGTGCGCCAGTTCGCGCATCAGTTTCTCGACGTGCCAGCGCGCCAGGCAGGGGCGCGCGGCATCATGCACCAGCACCCAGTCGGTGGCGCTCACTTCCGCCGCGATGGCGCGCAAACCGGCGAGCACCGAATCGGCCCGCGTCGGCCCGCCGCAAAAAAGCGGTTTGAGACGCGGGCCGAGGCTGCGCCAGTCGTGGCGCGCCCACTCGGCATCGTCGACCGACAAGA
Source organism: Azoarcus sp. (assembly GCA_031265765.1). Taxonomy (GTDB): domain Bacteria; phylum Pseudomonadota; class Gammaproteobacteria; order Burkholderiales; family Rhodocyclaceae; genus WRNU01. Next base: position 25,364 of record JAISCE010000078.1, on the reverse strand, counting down.
CGATGAACACCCGTTCGATACCGGGCACGGCGCACAATGTGGCGAGCGCATGATGAATGAGCGGCCTGCCCAACAGCGGCAAATACTGCTTGGGCAACGCAGCGCCCATGCGCGCGCCGCTGCCTGCGGCGGGAACGAGGGCGAAATGGCGGGGATCGGCGCTCTGCATGGGGCGGATTCTACGGAAGCGGCGCGCAATGCGCGAATGAAACGGCGCGCGACGGCCTCGCGCTTGCGAGCGCGCCGGACTTCAACGCTTTCTTGCGCCTTTCCACAGCACCTTGTGCAGTTGCAATTGAAACCGTACCGGCAGCCGGTCGCGCACGATCCATCCGGCCAGCTGCGCGGGATCGAGCAGACCGGCTGCCGGAGAAAGCAGCACGGGGCAGCGATCCGGCAGGCCGTGGATCGAGATTTGCTGCAAGGCCCATTCATAGTCGGCCTCGCTGGCAAGGACGATCTTGATTTCGTCGTGCGCATCGAGGAGCGCGATGTTTTCGAGACGATTGCGTTCGGCTTCGCCCGAGCCGGGGGCTTTGAGATCGACGACGCGGGAAACCCGCGAATCGACGACGCCGATGTCGAGCGCGCCGCTGGTCTCCAGGGAAACCGCGTACCCAGCGTCGCACAGGGCCGTGAGCAAGGCCGGACAGGCGGCCTGCGCCAGCGGCTCGCCGCCGGTAACGCAGACGTAATGCAGCGCATGGGCGGCCACATCGTCGAGCACGGCTTGCAAATCCAGGATCTCGCCACCGCGGAAGGCGTAGCCGGTGTCGCACCAGACGCAGCGCAACGGACAGCCGGTCAGGCGCACGAACACCGTGGGCAAGCCCGCCCGCGTCGATTCCCCTTGCAATGAAGCAAAAATCTCGGAGACGCGCAGAGTGAGCGCCGCTTGCCCGGCGGGCATCGTTCAACGCGCCGACAAATGCTGTTTTGCCGTTTTGGCCGCGTCGGACGAGGGATAACGCTCGACCAGCGAATTCAGGGTACGCCGAGCGTTACGCTGATCGCCGATGGCAATTTGCCCATTGGCCAGGCCGAGCATGGCATCGGGCGCAACGGCGCTCTTGGGCCAGCGTGAAAGCACAACATTGAAATGCTTGCTCGCGGCGGCAACGTCCTTGGTTTGCAGGGCGGCGGTACCGGCCCAGAAATAGGCATCGGGCAGATTGTCGCTTTCCGGATGGGCGCCGATGAAAGTGTTGAATTCAGCCAGAGCCTCGGCGGAACGGCCTTCTTTCAGGAAATTGAGCGCGGACTCGTAGCTGCCGGGGGCTGCGCCGCCGCCGTTGGAAGCCGCCGTACCCGGTGCGTTTGTTTCAAACTTGCCCAAGCGGTTGTTGAGATCGACATAAAAATCGTGCTGCCGGGTCTTGAGCGATTCGATTTCGTTGAGCAGCATCTCGACCTGCCCGCGCAGCCGGGCGACTTCGGCGCGCAGTTCTTCGTTTTGACTGGCCAGGTCGAGCTGGCCGTTGCTGACGGTTTCCATCCGGCCGTGAAGTTCCCGCTTCAACTCGTCGATCTGCTGGCGCGCGCCCGCGTCGTCGAACAGACCCGCCCAGGCAGGCCCGGCCATGGAACAGGCCGCGAATATCGCCACGGGCAGGAGACATTTCGCCGCAAGCTTGCCGCCCGGTTTCAACTCTTTGATCGAAAATGAAAACATGGATGAACCTCCCCGAATATATCGGGCTTGATTGTGGACGCATTCCTGTTTATTGGCAAACACCTTGTCGCAAGTCCAGTGAACCGCGCGGCCTTATCTTGAGTCCGCCCCGAAACCGGCTGCTTCAATGGGCAGTTGCTCTACGCCGCCATTGGGCAAGGGAACTTCCCAGTAAAGATCGCGCCAGTAGAGGCCGGAGGCGTGGGTGATCCTGCCGGTGGCTGGTTCCCAGGCAAGCTGGCTGCTTTCATGCAAAAAGATTTCCCGCAGCCTCTGCCCAGTTTTCGCGTCCCAGACGATGAGACGGTCTCCCTCATCCACCGACAGCAGCCGTCCGCCGTCCGGCGACCACGCGCATGACACAACATTTCCTCCCGCGCACAGTTCCCGCAACTTCTGCCCCGTCTCCGCATCCCAGACGATAAGGCGACCTTTATTATCCCCCGACAGCAGTCGTCCGCCGTCCGGCGACCATGCGCATGACTTAACACTTCCTTTCACATACAGTCCCCACAGTGTTTGCCCCATCTCCGCGTCCCAAACGATGAGGTGACCTTTACTATCCCCCAACAGCAGCCGTCCGCCGTCCGGCGACCACGCGTACGACTCAACACTTCCTCCTGCGTGCAGTAGTTCATGCAGCGTCTTCCCCGTCTTCGCGTTCCAGACGACGAGGCAGTTCTCCCCATCCTCCAACAGCAGCCGTCCGCCGTCCGGCGACCATGCGCATGACCTAACACTTCTTTCCACACGCAGTTCCCACAGCTTCTGTCCCTCCGCGTTCCAGATGCTGAAGCAACCTCCCGACTCCATCGACAGCAGCTGTTTACCGTCCGGCAACCACGCGCATGACAAAACGCTTCCTCCCACGTACAGTTCTTGCAGCTTCTGCCTCGTTTTCACGTCACAGACGATGAGGCGGCCTTCCTTACTTCCCAACAGCAGCTGTTTGCCGTCCGGCGACCACGCGCATGACCAAACATGTCTTTTCGTGCGCAGTTTCCGCAGCTTTTTCCCCGCCTCCACGTCCCAGACGATGAGACAGCCTTCCTTATCTTTATCTCCCAACAGCAGTCGTTCGCCATCCGGCGACCACGCGCACGCACCGATAGCACCCGTCACAAATCCGGTACGCACTTTTCCTTCCCCCTCTTGAAACGGCGTACCGCCCGGAAGGATTTGCGCTTCCCGCCACGATGCCCCGGCAACCGGAAATGGCATTCCCTGGCAGAACAGAAATTGTGGCCGCTTGCCTTGCGCGCCCGTCCAATGGCTTTTCGTCAAGCCAACTTTATGCCAAATGGCGCCACTGCAATGCGCGCCTTCCCAGTTTGTGCGATCCGCCGCGCAATCCCAAAAACACGCCTGTTCCAGCGCGGCGTTCCGGAAGCGGCAATCTTGCAGATCGATGCCGGAAAATTGTGTCCGGCGCAAATTGGCCTCGCTGAAATTGCCGCCGCGCAAATCCAGCGGAGCGCCTTGCCCCCCATCGAGACGGAAATCCTGCAAATCGGCGCCACTCAGGTCGATGCCGCACAACGATGGTTGCGGCCAACCCTTGTCCCGCGCCAACAGGGTGTAACTCAGGATCAGTTCATTGACCTGCGGGCGGCGGGATTGTCCCCAGTCATGCAAGGTTTGCCGCAAACCGGAAGCCCTGTCTTCCGCCTCGGCCAGCATCTGCCCGAGAAAATCCAGCGTCTCTCGGCTGGGGATTTTCATCCGCCAGCATTCCGGCGCATTTTTGCCGATGGCCGTAAATAGATACTTCGCCAGGAAAAATTCCAGAAGCGATGTATGCGCGAAACGGAATCGGGCCGTCTGCCGGTCGTCCTCGCGTACCAAAAATGTCGCGGTACGCAGGTCTTCTTCCAGTTGATCGGCGGAAACATTGCGATAGCGCCGCTCCAGCGCCGGGTCTTCTTCGAGCCATTCGTGGAGCCAGTCTTCCAGTTTCCCCACCTCAAGATTGCCGCTGCCTTCCCGCCACAGATAAGCGGCGAGGTACATTGCCAGGGGCATCTTGTGGCAGGGTTTAATGTGGTGTTTACCCGCATCGCGTTCCAGCCAGTGCAACGCCATCCGCTCATACAGGGTGACGCCATGCACCGTCTTGCCATCCGCGCGGGCGGCCTTAATGTACGGCAGTTCGTCGGCAATGAGTTTCAGGGTAACGGGACGCTGGCTCAATTCTTCGAGGTTGTGAATCGCGCGGACCGTCTCCAGCAGCTTTTCGACATCGAGTTCGGGAAAGACGCTGGCAAGGTAGGCCGTGACCTGCCGCTGGCCCAGGGGCAGCAGCAGCATGGCCAGGAAAGACTCCGCCGGAAACTGGCCGCGCTCCTGCCCGGTGAAATGGTTATTTTGATCGCGTATGCTGCGAAAATAATGATTGCGGCAGGTAATCAAAATCTTGAGCGGCGGAACCTTGGCGATTTTCTTCGCGCTGCGCCGCGCTTCGATATCCCCGGCAATTTTCAGCAGATTGCGGGTGAACATTTGCCCGTCCGCTTCGTTGCACTTGACCAGCACCTCATCGAGGCCATCGAAAATCACCACCGCCGCCTGGTTTTCCAGCGTGAGGTACAGGCTCTCCAGCGTGAACCGGGCGTCGCCGTTCTGGTTCATCCAGCCGCGTTCCATGCATTCTTCCAGCGTCTCCGCCAGCGTCGGCAGGCGCTTGTCCAGCCCGGTGACGTGACGCAGATCGAAATACAGCGCCAGCGGCGCGGAAACATCGCTCCACCGCTGTTCGTGCAATTCCTTCGCCAGACGCTGACAGGCAATGGTTTTTCCCATGCCGTATTCCCCAAGCAGGGCGAAACATCGCGGACTTTGGGGCTGCGATACCCAGGCTTTCAGCGTTTCCAGCACGCTGACGCTGCCCGCGTCTCCGCCTCCGCGCTGGCTGGCAAGGTTTTCCACGTCCTGTTTCAGGCTGACAGGGACGCCCTCGCTCTCCAAAATCAAACGATTGCCTATTTCTTTCAGATCTATCAGGCTGGGGCCGCTGCCGCCTCCCGGCGGTCCCAGCCACCAGAGCGCCTCGAAGACAACATTGGCGGCATGCTCCGCGGCAGTTTTCTGGTGCTCGTCCTTATGCGGATTGTCCTTGTTGCCGTCGGCAAAATCGCAAATCGCCTTGACGATCAACCATTGGATATTCTTGCCCTCGACGGCGTAGCCAATACCCAGACCTTCCATTTCGCCGCCGACGACATTCGCGGCCCTGCTCACCAAGTCATCGCGGTATTTTTTGTCGTCGATGAGTTTGTTGCCGGAAAGCAAAGTACCGAAATACAGCTTGGGCCAGGACGTCACACGATCCGCCGAAGCGCGCAGTGTGTGATCCAAATGGAGGAAATGCCGGATTAGGCCGACGCTGCATGGGGAGCCCCCTCCACGGGGTTCCACGGGGTTGCCCTGACGCACGCATTCGTAGTCGTACAGGGACTTTGCCACCAGAACGTCGCCGATATTCTGTTTGTCATCATCGACGCCGAATGCGATGCCAACCCCAATGATGATGGCAATTTTGAATGGAAATGCTTCGATCAGGTCATGGCAAAGCTGTTGCGCCCGGTTTTCCCCTTGCTGACTCACACAATGAATGACGTGTCTGCCGCTCAGTTCCCCAAGATCGTTATAGGTGATATTCCCGGCATGATGGATGATGGATGACTGGGTTTTCCCCGGACTGAACCGTTCCAGCACGGCATCCGTTTCGTTATCGTTGAAAGTCACCAGCGCGATGACGGTGTTCTGCATCACCCCCTGGATTTCATACATGCGCTCGGCAGGGATACCGTTCAGGTCGTCGGTATACGGGATGTTCGGTTCGGGAGCGGCGCCCTCGAAGGACAGAAAGCGGTTCTCCATACCCTCGCCGGGGGAGACCCGCATCTTGAATCCAAGCCCCTTTTCATCGGCGGCAGCGTTGATTAGCTCCGACAATAGCTTCAGCGTCTCGTTGGCGTTCGGGGTGGGCAGCTCGGGGTATAGGTTCCAGTACAGGTCCGACACCTTGAGCCGATCGCCTTGCGCGTTATCCAGCAAGTTCAGGACAACGTTGATTTTCTTGCCCAGCGGCTCGTCGAGTTCCAGCTTCTGGACAGCTTGTCTGGCGTAGTAGGCATTGAGACGCTGCATCGCGGCCATGATCGGAACCTCCGTCCTGTCGATGACGCACGAATCCTGGCGGGAAGGAATAGTATTGTCAAGAATTTTTGTCCGTTTCATGTCTTTTTCTAAATTCAACCCTCCATGACAAAGATTCAAGGCTCAAAGCCCCTGCAACCAGCATTTTTCCCATGCCGTAAGTTCCGGCATGCAATCCTGCCCCGCGCGGTCGATTTCAGCCTGAATGGCGCGGTAAAGCCCGGCGAGCGCGGGCGTTTGCACGGCGGGCAGGACGGGAACGAAACGCACGCGCAAATCGCCCGCCGGGCGCTTGCCGCGAGCGGGAATACCCGCGCCGGGAATGCTCCGTTCGCGCGCTTCCCCCACGCCGGGCCGGAGTTCGAGGTAATGCAGCCCTGTGGGCGAAGGCACGGTGACCGTGCCGCCGCCAAGCAACGTAAAGACGCTGACCGGACGTTCGAGCACGAGATCGCCGCCATCGAGGGTGTAAAGCGGATGCGGCTGCAACTGGATGCGCAGGCGCAAGTCGCCGGGACGGCCCTTGTCCGCCGCCGGGTAGCCCTCGCCTTCAAGGCGCAATTCATCGCCCGGAAGCACGCCCGGCGGCACATCGACGGTCAGCACGCGGCGGACGACCGCTTCGCCCGTACCCTTGCAGTGCGGGCAAGGGGCGCGCCGGGTATAGCCGCGCCCGTCGCACGCTTCGCAACGGAACAGGGCGCGTCCATGACGCACACGCCCGCTACCCTGGCAACTGGCGCATAACTGGCTGTGTCCGGACTCGACATGACCCGCGCCGCCGCATTCCGCGCATTCGCGGCGGGATTCGAGAACGACCTCGGCCTCGCCGCCAAGACAAAGCCGCTCGATTTCAAGCGCAATATCCTGGCGGCGATCCTCGCCGCGCGGCGCGGCCTTGCCCGCCGCGCCATGAGCCGCAGCCCTCTCCAGCAGATAGTCGCAAGCCGTGGAAAGACGGGCAAAAAACTCGCCCGCTCCGGGGGCGGGATTGCGATCCGGATGCCAGAGCATCGCCAGGTGGCGAAACGCCTTCTTGATCGTTCCGGGAGAGGCGTCCGGGCCGACCCCGAGCAGCTTTCGCGCTTCGGCCACTTTCACGATATCGCCCCTCCGGCCCCTGGCCGACCGCGGCGCGCACTGTGCGGCAAAACCCTTCTGTGCGACAATCCGCCGCCTGCCCGGGTGGTGGAATCGGTATACACAGCAGACTTAAAATCTGCCGCCGCAAGGCTTACGGGTTCAAGTCCCGTCCCGGGCACCAGGTTTTTGTTTTTCACGCGAATTCCCGCCTTGTCGTGTTATTTTCGGAAGCCGCCGCGCCCGTTGCTTTCCGGGCGTTTCCGGCAATTCGGCAAGCCGCAATTATATCTCCGGAACATACGCCCGAAAAACCATGGCCATCGACATCCGCCCCATCACGCCGGAAGACATTCCCGCCATCGTGGCGCTCGCCAGGGTCACTTGGCTCGACGCCTACGCCGGAATCATCTCGCGCGAGCAGATCGACTACATGCTGGCGCAGCGTTATGCCCGCGCAGGGCTGGAAGCCGACATTGAGAACCCGGAAAAATGGCTGCATCAGGCATTCGTCGATGGCGCTCTGGCCGGTTTCGCCGCTTGCGAAATCTGCAAGGGGGAATTCAAGCTCGACAAGCTCTACATCCATCCCGGCATGCAACGCAAAGGCGCGGGCGCGGCACTGGCCGCCCACGCGGCGGCGCTCGCCCGCAGTCACGGCCATTCCAGCATGATTCTGGCCGTCAACAAACATAACGGGCAGGCTATCCATGCTTATACGAAGTATGGCTTCCGCGTGCGAGACAAAATCGTGACCCGCATCGGCAGTGGTTTCGTGATGGACGATTACATTATGGAAAAACCCGTCTGACCTCCGCGCCGGATCGCGGAACGGGGTTTCCGGAACACTACACTGCAAAGACCTGCTTCACCCGCAAGGTTTCGTTGCGCTCGACAAGACCGATCAGGCGGTCGATGTGCGGATGCCGTCCGGGGTTCCGGCGGGCGTCCTCGCTATGTTCGCCGTAGAGTTCCAGCCCTTTTTTCGCGGCTTCGGGAGTGATCGCGCCGTAGAGTTGGGCAAGGTGGTTGTAGACCGCGAGCGACCCCGTCTGGCCGGACTTGTTTTCTATCGTCGCCGCCACCGCGCCGCTGGCGTCGATGAGATTCATACCCGCGAGATGCGAGATGCCGGACAGGGTTTTGAGCGTCTCGGAAAAAGGCATTCTGCTGTCCCTTTCCTCAAATCCGCCGCGCCAGTTCGGCGGCCTTGCCTGTGTAGTTTGCCGGCGTCATCGCCAGCAGGCGGTCGCGCTCGCCTTGCGGAATGGCCAGTGCGGCGATGAATTCGCGCAGGACATCGCGGGAGATGCCCTTGCCGCGCGTCAAGGACTTGAGCTGCTCGTAGGGGTTGGCGATGCCGAAACGGCGCATGACGGTCTGCACAGGTTCGGCAAGCACTTCCCAACAGGCATCGAGATCGGCGGCAAGCCGCGCGGGTTCGGCTTCGAGCTTGCCAAGACCGCGCAACATACTGACCGCGCCGAGCGCGCTGTGGCCGAAGCCCACGCCCATGTTGCGCAACACGGTGGAATCGGTGAGGTCGCGCTGCATCCGGGAAACCGGCAACTTTTCGGAAAAGTGGCGCAGTACCGCGTTGGCCATGCCGAAATTGCCTTCGGCGTTCTCGAAGTCAATCGGGTTGACCTTGTGCGGCATGGTCGAGGAACCGACTTCGCCGTCCTTGAGTCTTTGCCTGAAATAGCCAAGCGAGATGTACATCCAGATGTCGCGGCAGGCGTCGATCAGAATGGTATTGGTCCGGGCGACAGCGTCGAACAGTTCCGCCATGGCGTCGTGCGGCTCGATCTGTATCGTGTAGGGATTGAATTCCAGCCCGAGCGATTCAATGAAGCGGCGATTGAACGCCTCCCAGTCGAAATCCGGCCATGCCGCGAGGTGGGCATTGTAGTTGCCCACCGCGCCATTGAACTTGGCGGTCAGTGCGACCCGCGCGATCCCGTCCCGCGCCCGCAGCAGGCGGGCGGCGATGTTGGCGATTTCCTTTCCCAAAGTGGTCGGGCTGGCGGGCTGGCCGTGAGTGCGCGACAACATCGGCAAATCGGCGTGCCGGTGCGCGAGTTCGCGTAAACGGGCGGCGATTTCATCGAAAACGGGCAACAGCGCCTCGTCGCGTCCGGCTTTCAACATCAAGGCGTGCGAAGTATTGTTGATGTCTTCCGAAGTGCAGGCGAAGTGAATGAATTCGGAAACCGCCGCCACTTCGGCGTTATGGCCCAGACGTTTCTTGAGCCAGTATTCCACCGCCTTGACATCGTGGTTGGTCGCAGCCTCGATCTCTTTCACCGCCGCGCTGTCGCCCTCGTCGAACTGCGCCGCCACGGCATCGAGCTCGGCCACGGTCGCAGGCGAAAACGGCGCGATCTCGGCAAAAGCCGGTTCGGCGGCGAGCGCCTCCAGCCACGCGATTTCCACCCGCACACGGTTGCGGATCAGGCCATGTTCGGAAAAATGTTCGCACAATCCCGCGACTTTGCCGCGATAGCGACCGTCGAGGGGAGAAAGAGCGGTCAGAAGAGAAACGGGCATGACGAATTTTCCGGGTAAAAGTGTTATTTTACTGCCCGTGACCGGCTCGAATCTGCCAATCCGGCGGCGAAACCGGTCGCGCCCGCCGAACACATTTGCGGATTCCGTGTGCTTTGAGAACCTACACCCCGTGAAGACGCCCGTCCCGCACAACATCAGCATCGAAGTCGCCTCCGAATTCATCGCCGTAAAATCCAGCCCCGACGAGGATTACTACGCTTTCGCGTATCACATCGCCATTCACAACGACGGCGCGGCGGCTATCCGGATCGTCAGCCGCCACTGGATCATCACCGATGGCGACGACCAGGTGCATGAGGTTCACGGCCTTGGCGTCATCGGCGAGCAGCCCCATCTCGCGCCCGGCGAAGTGTTCCGCTATTCGAGCGGCTGTGTGCTCGACACCCCGGTAGGCACGATGCAAGGGCATTACCTGATGGAAACGGACGATGGACAACGCTTTGAAGTGGAAATCCCGGCATTCATGCTGGCGACGCCCGGCGTACTGCATTGACGGATGCCGCGATCCGGCATGCTTTTTACTGGAATCCGAACCCGTTTTACAAACCAGAATCAATTTTCGATGAACCAGACCACCAACATCCTCGTCGTCGGTATCGGCGGACAAGGCGTGATGACCGCCTCGGAAATCCTCTCGGAAGCCGCCATTACACAAGGCTGCGAAGTCAAGAAAACCGAAGTCGCCGGCATGAGCCAGCGCGGCGGCGTCGTTTCTTCACATGTGCGTTTCGGCCCCAAGGTGCTGTCACCGGAAATCGCGCCCGGCGAGGCGGATATCCTCGTCGGGTTCGAGGCCGCCGAAGCCATGCGCTGGAGCCACTATCTGCGCCCCGGCAAGACCGGGGGCATTGCGATGATCAACCGCCTGAAGCTCGCCCCGCCCATCGTCTCGCTCGGGCTTTTCGATTATCCCGGCGACCCCGTGGCCGCCGTGCGCGGATTGGGCTTCGAGGTGCACGATTTCGACGCCGGGGAAATCGCCCGCGACCTGGGCGACCTGCGCCTGGTGAATACCATCATGCTGGGCGCGATTTCCGACAACCTGCCCTTCCCCGCCGATACTTTGAAAGAATGTATCGTCACTCGCTTCCGCGCACGTAAACCGGCGCTTGCCGAACTGAATGCCAAGGCGTTCGATCTGGGCAAGGCTGCCGGAAAAAAATAAACACGCCTTCATGGACATCGATCTCGAAAAAATCCGCGCCTTTTTCGCCGGCGACCGCTTTGCCGCGAACGTGGGCATCGTCATCGACTCGGTGACGGAAGACGAAGTGCAATGCAGCATGCCGATCACGAAAGAACACCTGAACGTCGCCGGCACGGTGCAAGGCGGCGCGATCTTCACGCTTGCCGACCTCGCATTCGCCGTGCATTCCAATCTACCGCTCGCGCTCGGCAAAAAAACCGGCATCACGGTGGGACAATCGAACAGCATTTCCTACCTTGCCGCCGCCCGGGGCGCGCGCCTGATCGCACGCTCGACTTGCCTTTCTCGCGGCAGGAATGTCTCGGTTTTCCGCATCGAAGTGCACGACGATCTGGGAAATTTCGTCGCCGACATGCGGGGGAATGGCTTCACCAAAGCGACGCGGTGAGCCTGCGCCGCCACCTTGCAACCGGGCGCGGGACTGCCGCATGAGCGCCCAGCCCTGCGTTCCGGCGTGAATCCATGACAATCATGTGCTCACTTCGAGCGCCATTGACTTCAACGCACCCGCCGCTATAATGCCCGCTCTCTTGGCCAGTTAGCTCAGTTGGTAGAGCAGCGGACTGAAAATCCGCGTGTCCTTGGTTCGATTCCGAGACTGGCCACCATTTACCCTTCCGAAGTGTTCCGATATAGGCCGGAAACCCGATAAAAATCGAAGGTTCCGGCCTTTTTCTCGTCCGTATCCGGATTGCTTGCACCCTTGCGATGAACGTCATCGTCCGCTTGCCAGACTATTTCAAGCGCCCGCATCTTGTTTCCCCTCCTGGTCTTGTGCGTTTTCTTCGGCATTTCCTGAAAGCGGTTCTTTTGCCGCGCGCCTTTTCCAACACATCTTCTTCCAGTATCCATGCCACAGCCATGCGACAAACCCCCGTCCCAGCCAGCAGATGAGGATATATGCCAGCCAGAGCGCCCATGCCAGCATGAGCAGGCGATAGACCCAGACGGGCAGGCTGACGATCCAACTGGCGGGCAGCAGCGGCTCGCCCTGGTCGGCAAACCAATTCAACTGCCCCGCGCTGGAACCGTAGCCGCGAATGCCCATGCCCGGAACGCTGAGCAACCCGGCCGGAACTGCGGCGATGAGTTCCGTCAACATCACGACGGTCAAGGCCACGATGCCCGTCTGCATGGTATTGAACTTCCACGCAGGCCAGTCCGCGCAAGCATCCGCGCGCGCGCGCCAGTCGATGACGATGAGCCAGAGCGCGATGAACATCAGCGTCAACCACGAAAACGTGGAAAAGCCCAGTACGAGCAGGAAGCATTCCCGGCGGCCCAGCGAACACCATTTGCTGCGCGCAAGCAGGAAAGCGGCAAGCAGCGCCACCAGCAGTTCGCCCCAGTACAGCACCGCTGGACCGACATCGGGGCCGCCCGTGGCCAGCACCCAGCGTTGCTCGCCCAGCGCCGTACGCAAGGTGATATTGGCCGACGGCAACCCGAGGTCGATGGACGGACTGGCGATGATCGGGCCGGCATCCTTCTGGCTGCGCAACCTAAGCACATAGGTTTGCCCTCCCGGCGACACCGGCAGGCTCAGGCGGTTTTCCCGCGCTTGCAGGTTCAGGGGGATACCGTCGCGCCGCACTTCGAGCACTTCCAGTTCCGGCGGCAGGCCGATGCGATGCTCGCCGCCCCGGCTCGCCCGCAGGGCAAATTCGAGCGTGTAGTCGCTGGCGTGGCGTCCGGCATTGCTCCTCAAGATCACGCGGTCGATGGCAAGGAAGCTGCCCTCGATCTTGGCGGGCCGGGTCACGGTCAGCGTCAGTTTTTCGCCGGGCAAGGGATGGAACTCGAATACCGCCTGGTCTTTGCCTCCCCCGGCGAGCGTCACCGGTACGCCGTTCCATTCTAGGTGCCAGGAGGGATTCACGGTGACGCGCCAGGTTTCGGCGCGCTCCGATAATGGCGGCGCGAGCAGTTCGAGCGTCGCCGCCTTGTCGAGCCGGGCCGACCACGAGGCGCTCGCCGCATTGGCGGCGAACACTGCCAGAACGCGGCCATCCTGCACTTTTACGGCGGGCGTGGTGACGTACTCCCCGGCGAGCAGCGGCACCGGAAACGTGAAACCGCCTCCCGCCGGGGCGATGCGCCTGACCTCGGTATTCACGCTCCAGTCGAGGTCGAGGTCTATGTCGCGCCGCACATGAACGAAGGGCGAAAACTGCTGCGTTTGCGCCGCGCGATCCGCCGGATCGCCCGCACCGTCTCCATCGGGGAGCGCGGGCGCGCTTCCCGCGCGGGAGAAATTCAGTGTTTCGCTCAAAAGCCGGCTTTCGTCGATGCCTTCGGCCTGCCAGCCCGCCCCGGCGAATTCGACCCGCGCGGGCAGGAGCGGAAAACTGAGCGAAGCGGCGTCACCGCTCGGTGTGTATTCTATCTGGATACGACGGACGCCCGGCTGCAAAGCAACGTAGTTTTTCCCGCCGAACCGCAGTACGGACTGCGCCACGCCATCGACTCGCACCCCGCGCAAGCCCAGATGTTCGCCAGGCTCCGGCAAGGGCAGCGTAGACGGCACGGCGGCGTGCGCCGCGAGCGTCACCCGCAATACCCGCGGTTCGGCTTCGATGCGGGCTTCGGCCACGTCGACGCAGGCAGGCGAGCAGGCGGGCGCTTCGAGCAGGCGCGCTTTCAGTTCGTCCAGCAGTTCCTCGGACGGAAAACCGTTTACAGGTTCGGCGACGGCGGGCGGGGAAAAGCCCAGCATGGCGGCGAACGACGCGGCAAGCGCCATGCCCGCCAGGAAGGCCGCTTTCGACGAGGCACGGCGCGGAAAGCCGGACGGGACGGCGGCGCGGAGCTTTTCCAGCCATGTCGACGGCGGCGGCGCGCTGCCTGGGAAGACGGCGCAGACCAGCCGCCAGATGAGCAGCCCCAACAGCGCGACCGTCATCGCTCGCAAGGCGCGCGTCAGCCACGGCGGACTGATGAGAAGCCGCGCACTCTGCGCCGCCGCGACCGGGCCGGCCCAGTGCAGGTGATATCGTCCTCCCAGTTTCCAGGCCGGTTCGCCGCCGCCGGTCTGTGTCACGGTGGACTGGATATAACGCTGGCGGACGGCGGAATACCCCTGCCTCGGCTTCGCCGGTTCGGCCCGCGAGGACAGCTTGCGGGGGGCTGACATTGCCGACTCGCTTTCTTGCGGTGCCGCTGCCCCGGGTTCGACAACTTCCACCGCCCCCACGTCGTCTGGCGCCGTATATACATCGTCTGGCTCCATATATACAGTGGGGTCTTGTTCAAGCTGCGGATAGAGCGCATAGCGGATCTGCACCGGGATGAAGGTCACCGCCGCGACCACGAGGCCAAGCAGCGCCAGATACTGCCCAAGACGGAAAAGCCCGCGCAGACGGCCCTCCGGCATGAGCCGATGCAGCAGGGTGAAGGCGACGGCGGCGGCGAGAGATTGCACAGGGGCCAAAGGCTCCGGCATGGCCAGTATCAGATAGGCCGCGGCGGCGACGCCGCCCTTCGTGCCAAACAGCCGCCACGACAACAAAGTGAAAAAAGCGGCCAGGAAAATATCCAGCATCGTCCAGCGTTCCACCCAGACGTTGGCCGAGGCCCTGTCGACGCCCGGCGCCGCGATCAGGTGGTAGCCATAAGGCAAATACAGATCGACATCGACGCTGTCGAAAGTCTGCCGCCACCCTGTGACCGGAATCCGCGCGGAAGACCCCGCGTCCAACCGCACACCGGCATTGAGCGTGACCTGCGGTTGACGCCATTCGACGCCGGTCAGGCTTTCATCCGCGCCCTGCGTGACCAGCAAGGCTGCCGCCAGCCCTTCCGCGCCGCGAAGGGCATTGGAAGCGAGTTGCGGCCCGCCCCAACGGGTATTGTCGGCGCGGACCGCGAGGCTGTCCGCGCGCACGAGCGCGTAAGGCTGCGCCACATCGAAACGCCACCCTTGCCGCATGCTGCCTTCGATGCGGTCGCGCGCGAAAAAGCCCTTGCCGGAAAAATCCAGCCACATTTCGCGTTGCAGCGTCAAACGCTGGTTCTCGCGCTCGTCCTGCCCGCGCGAATGTTCTTCGACCCGAAGCCGCGCACCGTCGCTCACCGCCAGCGCCGGCAAGGACAGCCAGTCCCCAGGCACGCCCGCTTGGCGCGGATCGACGGCGATCATGCCAACGAGATCGCCGGAAGGTATCGTCGTCGTGCGCAGGGCGGGCGCGGCCTCGTAACTCCAGACCTCTTGCGGACGCTGCGGCGACAACTTGGGTTTCACTTCTTTGAGCGGCTCATCGAGCCGGGCTGCAATTTCGACTATCGCTTCTCCGGGCAACGCTTGCACCAGCAGACGCCCATCCTGATCCAGCCGCGCGGCCCATGGCGAGACGATGCCGACCGGCGCGAAACGTTCCGGCAGGATGTCCGCCACGGACAACTCCCGCGGCTTGCCCGACACCTTGAAACGCACCCGCGTAGTCAGCCGCGCCGGGATGCCGTCGCTGAGCTTGCGATAAACCTGAATGTCGAGGCTGTCATCTTCCCTCGCACGTTCCAGCGCCGCCTCGCCGGCGCCGCCCAGCATGAGCGAGGTTTCGCTTCGCTCCAGCGGCAGCACGGCCTTGCCGCCCACAGACAGCGAAATCAAGACCACGCTTTTGGGCACGGGCAATTCCCTGGGGCGATCCAGCCAGGGAATCCAACCGCTCACCACGTGCTTGCCGGATGTCAGCCACACGACCGGCGCATCGCCGGGAATATCGTCCGTCTCATCCGCCCTTTTTTCGTTCGGGCCGCCATCGCCGCGCATCAGCACCGGATGCGAGCCGCCGTCGACCGTCACTTGCTGCGGCCAGTATTCGCGGCTGCCGGGCAAGGGCGCGACGCCATCCCGCCGCATCTCCCAGGTCTGCGTGAACTGGATGCCGCCTTCCCGCATGTCCAGTTTCAATTCGCCCGGCCAGGTGCAGAAACCGGTCTTGTGCATGCCCGCCACTTCCGGGCAAAACCAGGCTTCCTGCCCATGCAGGACCCAGGCTTTCCATGGTTTCAGCGCATCCGGAACACTGCCGCCCGGCCCTTGCGCCATGGCCGCGGCGCTTCCCCCGGACAAGACCGACGCCAACACGGCAGCCCGCAGCACATTCCAAAACAGTCCTGTTTCCCGCATATGACCACTTTTCATGTTCGATCCATCAAGTCGCTACAACAAAGGCTTCCGGATACTAACATCAGGTCATATGCGGTGCAAACAGGCTCGGCGGCAAGCCGGAGGATGGGGATTTCAGGCCACGATGGCCAGGCGTCTGTCGTTTTTCCCGTCGATGTCCGTGTTTTTCAGCGCGTGCTGGATGCCGTCCCGCAAATCCGCCAATTCCTTGGCCAGCACGACAATCGAAATTTCGGACTGCTTCAGTTCTTCGACCCGGTTTTCCAGAGTATCGGTGGCTTGATGGATGCGCCTGGCGCTTTCGAGCCGGCGCTTCAGTTGCAATTGATATTCCCTCACCTGGATTTCAAGCGGCGCCATGACTACCCGCAACCATTGTTCGACATCCTGGTTGGCGACCTCGAAAATACGGCGCACTTGCACGGCCACGATCTCGAAGAATTTTTTCATGAGCACGTGCTTTTCGGTCGTCATCAGCATCAGCGTGGTGTTGAGCTGGCGCTTGCAGGTGTCCTCCAACCGGCCCAGTTCGGCTTCGCAAGACCGGGTCGAGAACCGCTCGGGCGCGGTGAGCTTGAGGCCGTGTTCGACGCTGAAGCGTTTATACATGACATCGAGCATGCGGTAGATTTCGGCAATGTCCGTTTCGGCCTTGCCGAGATTGAGGCGCATGCGGGTGAAAAAATCCGTCATCGCTTCGCGCAGGCCCAGCGAGAAGCGCGATTCGAGCATGGCATCGCGGGTCTTGCGGGTTTCGGTACGCAGGGTATCCACCCCGAGGTGCGAGAGCAGTTGATTGGAAAGGCCGGTAAAGACCGAACGGACAGCATAGTATTTTTTCAGCCCTTGCTCGAATTCGTCCTTTTCGACCCTGATCTTGTACATCAGATATTCGACGACGCCACGATTCTTGCCGTGCAGACCGGTCAGTTCCCGGAGTTGTTCCTTGACGCCGTCGAGCCGCGCCTGAAGCAGCACTTCGGCTTGATGAACCAGATCGCGCGTCTCGCCCAGGGTGTTTTCGCACACGATTTCCTGCTTGGCCGGCAGCAGGTCTTCGGAAAGCGCCCGCTCCAATACCGACAGGCGGCTTTTTTCGAGCAGCGCCTTGTCGTCATTGATGCGGGCCACCAGCCCCTTTTGCGCCGAAACGGGAAAGACGCTGGCGCGGCCTATTTCGAGCGTTTCGCTCACCGAGCGCACCTGACGTTCAATCTCGGCGTCGATGCTGGCTTCGTCGCGCAGGCCGTCCCACAAGCCGTCGATTTTGTTGAGCACAACGATACGGCCTTTTTTCCGCGTGCCGACACTCACGTAGTCGCGCCATACCGTCATGTCGCTCAGGGTCACGCCGGTATCGGCGGCAAGGATGAAAAGCACGGCATGGGCGTTGGGCAGGAGCGACAGGGTCAGTTCCGGCTCGGCGCCTATGGCGTTGAGGCCCGGTGTATCGAGCACCACCAGCCCCTGTTCGAGCAGGGGATGCGGGAACTGGATCACGGCATGACGCCATTTCGGTACTTCGACCATGCCGTCGGCGCCCGGCTTGAGCCCGTTCTCACCGCCGGGATCGAGCTTGAAACCCAAGCGTATCGCTTCGTCCGCCGAAACTCGCGTCACTTCGCCCACCCGCAGCAAGGCCTCCTGGAGCCTGGCGGTGGAATCGGCTTCGAGCGGCTCCACCATCCATTGGTCTTCCATGCGCTTGAGTTCGCTCACGGGCTCCGTACGCGCGCGGGTATCTATCGGCAGCAGGCGCAGTTCGGGGACGGCGCCTTGCACCCATTGCAGTTCGGTGGGGCACATCGTCGTGCGCCCGGCGCTCGACGGCAGGATGCGCGCGCCGCGGTCGGCAAAAAAGATGGCGTTGATCAACTCCGATTTGCCGCGCGAGAATTCAGCGACGAAAGCGACCGTGAGTTTGTCGGCGCGCAGGCGCTCGATCAGGTATTGCAGACGTTGATCGGCCTGGGCGTCGCCAACGTCGTTGCGGCTCAGCCAGTTGCGCAAGCGCAACACCGCCTCGATCGTCTCGCCACGCCAGCGGCTATAAGCTGAAAACTGTTCAGCCAGAGTCATTCGATCCACCGTTGATTCCATGCAAGCTTTTTCCTGCGGCACGCGCCTCCGGCCAAGTCTAGCGCCGAACGCATCCGCATGCCTATTACCAGATCGTCCCCGCCCATTCGTCCGGTCGTGTTTCTGACACATCGGGCAAGAAAAATTGCCTCGATCAAGCAATATGATCTATCGTCGCGCGGCGCAAGTCGCGCCATATCCGGATGTTTTGCATTCCGGCGCTTGCCGCCGCCCCGGCAAAATGCCTACTATGCCGCATTGGAGTCTGGCTTGCCAGTTCCCTTTTCCATGCCGGATTCTGCCATGAAGTCTTCGCTTTCTCATTATCTTGTTCTTTTCGGCGCCATTCTGGCGCTTTGCCTGCCTGCATCGCCGGCCTTCACCGCCGATACCGGAACAGCCGATGAACCCGCGCCCGGTGCGGAAATGGAGACAGGCGTCGAAGACGAAGACGAAGACGAAGCTTCCGAGATAGACGAATGGCAAGACGTGGATGAGGAAGACGCCGACGCTGAAAGCAACGATGAAAACCGCGCCGAAGGCATCGAATCCCTCCAGATGCAGACATTTCCCATGCAGGAACTCGACGAGAAAACGCTCTACGAGTTCCTTTTAGCCGAAATCGCCGGCGCGCGCGGTCAACTCAAGCTGTCGGCGGAAATGCATCTCGAACTGGCGCGCAGGACGCGCGATCCGCGCATCGCGCGCCGTGCTGCGCAATTCGCCGTCGCGGCAAAGGAGCCTCAACTCATCACCGAAACCGTGCGGCAATGGGCCGAAATCGACCCGCAATCGCAAGAAGCCCGGCAAGTGGCGGAAAACATCGCGCGCGGGCAGAGCACGGCATTCGACAAATTCCAGGCATTCGTCGCGCGCGCGCTGGCGCAAAACCCGGCAAAACTCGCCCCCAATCTGATGGGACTCAACCGCGCCCTGTTCAAAGCCGATGACAAAGAGGCGGCGCGCAAGGTCGTCTATAACCTGACCGCGCCCTACCTTGCGCGGCCCGAAGCCCATTACGCCCGCGCCCAGGCTTCCGCACTGGCCAAGCGTCCGATGGAAGCGATCAACGCCATCGACCGCGCGCTCGAACTGCGCCCCGACTGGCAAGCGGCGCTTTTCATCAAGGCCCATCTCCTGACCGAAACCGGCAATGCGGCCAAGGCCAGTCAATTGTTCGCCGAGGTTCTCAAACGCCAGCCCGGCAATAACGATGTCCGGCTCGCCTATGCCCGCAGCCTGATCGCCGACAACCAGTTCGACGCCGCGCGCGTCGAGTTCAATATCCTGCTCACCGCAGCCCCCGGCAACCGGGACTTGCTGTACGCCGTCGGCATCCTCTCCATCGAGCTCGGCGATATCGCCACCGCGGAGCCGTTGCTGAAGAAGGCGCTCGACGCAGGCCATCCGGAAGCCGATCTCATCCGCATCCAGCTTGGCAAAATCGCCGATAATCGCGGGGCGCACACCGCCGCGCGCAAATGGTACGAAACCGTCAGCCCAGGCAACCGCTCGGTTGAGGCGCGCATTCTCGGCGCGCAGAGCCTTGCGAAAGAAGGGCGTATCGACCAGGCCAGGCGTTTTCTGCACACCGCGCCCAATGCCGATTCCGATGCCCGCCGCCGCCTGCTGCTCGCCGAAGCGCAACTGCTCTCCAACGCCAAACGCGCCAGGGAAGCATACGCCCTCATCGAAAAAGCCTTGCTTGTCCAACCCGACGACAACGATCTGCTCTACGAATCGGCGATGCTCGCCGAACGCCTCGGCATGCGCGAAATCGCGGAAATGCGACTGCGCAAGCTCATCGCCCTGTCGCCCGATTCAGCGCACGCTTACAACGCCCTCGGCTATTCGCTGATCGAGCGCGGCGAGCGCCTGGACGAAGCCGAGGAACTGATCGCCCGCGCGCTGGAACTTCTCCCGGAAGATGCCTTCATCCTCGACAGCGCAGGCTGGGCGCGCTTCAAGCGCGGCGACCTTGCCGGCGCGCTGGAGCGGCTCGAAGAAGCCTATTCCCAGCGGGCCGACCCCGAAATTGCAGCCCATCTCGGCGAAGTACTGTGGCGGCTGGATCGCAACGCCGACGCCCGGCGCATTCTCGACAAGGCGCTGGCGGCAAATCCCGGCAATATCGTCCTGAAAGAGACGGTTCGCCGCCTGTACCGCCCCAGGAAGAAACGTTGAAATCCTGCGTCTGCATTCTTCGCGCTCCGGCGGCGGCCCTCGCGGCCAGCCTGCTCGCGGCGGCCTGCGTCCTCACGCCGCCCGCGCCACCGGCCGAACCCGCGGCGCGGCAGGCAGTTGACAGATTTTTACTCATGGGTCGCCTTTCGGCCACGGACGGCGAACACTCGGCCACGGGCCGTCTCGAATGGCAGCATCGGCCCGACGCCGACCGCTGGACGGTGTTCAACCCGCTCGGGCAGATCGTCGCCCGCATCGAAGACGGCCAGGACGGCGCGGAACTCACGCTCGCAAGCGGCGAACACCGCCACGCCCCGCAGGCCGCCGATCTCATCTCCGGGCTGTTCCCCGGCATCGTCGATGCCAACCTGCCTCCCGCGCGCCTGGCCGTCTGGATACAGGCGGCCCCGCCCGCCGACGCCGAAGTGCGCACCCTCGACGCCCAAGGCCGCCCGGCCCGCGCCATCGATCAGGGCTGGAGCATCGACTACCTCGCCTACAGGGACGAGACGCCTGGGGCCTTGCCGCGCCTGCTCGACATCTTCCGCGGCGACTTCCGCCTGCGCCTGACCATCGACCAGTGGGAAACGCCCTGACGACGATGCAAGCCCCCGTCGCGCCCATGCCCGGCAGGCTCGACGGCTGCCCTGCCCCGGCCAAGCTCAATCTTTTCCTCCATGTCACCGGGCGGCGTCCCGACGGCTACCATTTGCTGCAATCGGCCTTCCGCCTGCTCGACTGGGGCGACACACTCGATTTCACCATCCGCGACGATGGCCGCATCCATCGCGTCAACGATCTCCCCGGCATACCCGAAGACGCCGATCTCACCATCAGGGCGGCGCAAAGCCTGCAACGGGCAAGCGGCTGCACATTCGGCGCCGATATCACCGTACACAAACACCTGCCCGTGGGCGGCGGACTCGGCGGCGGCAGTTCGGACGCCGCCACCACACTGATGGCGCTCGACCGGCTTTGGGGCCTCGGCCTCGGCCACGCGCGGCTGCGCGAAATCGGCCTCGCCCTTGGCGCCGACCTGCCTTTTTTCATCTATGGACGCGATGCTTTTGTCGAAGGTATCGGCGAAACCTTGCAGCCGCTCGACCTGCCCCCCGCCTGGTACGTCGTCGTCGCGCCAGGGACGAGTGTGCCGACCGCAAGAATTTTCGCGTCGCCCGAGTTGACGAGGAATACGCCCCCGGTTAGAGTGCACCGCCTCACGTTGAGCCGTACCCGCAACGATTTGCAGCCGGTCGCCTGTGCGCATTACCCGGAAGTGGCCGAAGCCCTTTCCTGGCTCGAACAGTTCGCGCCAGCGCGCATGACGGGATCGGGAGCATGCGTTTTCGCCGCTGTCGATTCCGCCGCACATGCGGAGCAAATCGCCGGTCGGTGTCCGGCGCGCTGGTGTGCATGGCGGGCGGCGAGCCTTGCCCGGCATCCGATGCACGGCTCCGGCGTGATGTGAACGGATTTCTGATGGGGAGTCGCCAAGTTGGTCAAGGCACCGGATTTTGATTCCGGTATTCGAGGGTTCGAATCCTTCCTCCCCAGCCATTTCGAGACGGGCAGGCCACGAGGTCTGCCCGTCTTGCTCGCGGGCGACGTATTCAATCAACTGGAACCGGAATCGGAGCGGAGATCGTGCCATACGGCAGCCTGATGGTCTTTACCGGCAATGCCAATCCCAAACTGGCCGCGGATGTCGTCCGCCGCCTGGGCATCTCGCTGGGCGCGGCGGCGGTCGGCCGGTTCTCGGACGGAGAAGTACAAGTCGAACTGCACGAGAACGTGCGCGGCGAAGACGTATTCATTCTGCAACCGACCTGCACGCCAACCGATGAAAACCTGATGGAATTGCTCGTGCTGGTCGATGCCCTGAAACGCGCCTCGGCGCGCCGCATCACCGCCACCATCCCCTATTTCGGCTACGCGCGCCAAGATCGCCGTCCACGCTCGGCGCGGGTGGCGATCACCGCCCGAGTGGTCGCCAACATGCTCCAGTCCGTGGGCGTGCACAGGCTGTTGACCATGGATTTGCACGCCGACCAGATACAGGGCTTTTTCGACATCCCGGTCGACAACGTCTACGCCTCGCCGGCGCTGCTCGCGGATCTCGGGCGGCGCAAATACGACAAGCTGCTGATCGTCTCGCCCGATGTCGGCGGCGTGGTGCGCGCCCGCGCCTTTGCCAAGAAGCTGGAATGCGACCTGGCCATCATCGACAAGCGCCGCCCCAAGGCGAACGTATCGGAAGTCATGAACATCATCGGTGAAGTCGAAGACCGCACCTGCATCATCATGGACGACATCGTCGACACCGCCGGCACGCTCTGCAAGGCCGCCGACGCCCTCAAGCAACACGGCGCGCGGCAGGTGGTCGCCTATTGCACGCATGCGGTGCTTTCCGGCAACGCCGTGGAACGCATCGCCGCTTCCCCCCTCGACGAATTGGTCGTCACCGACACCATCCCGTTGCGCGAAGAAGCCCAGGCTTGTCCGCGCATCCGGCAGGTATCCGTCGCCACCATCCTCGCCGACACCATGTTGCGCATCAGCAACGAGGAATCGGTATCGTCGCTGTTCATCGAATGATTTTTTCGTCCGCGGCGCGCGCTGCGGTTTTTCGCCTCCGCCTGGTCGCGGGCGGAGCTTTCACAGGAGCCTCAAAAACATGACTATCACCTTCAAGGCCAAACGCCGCGAACAGCAGGGATCGAGTGCGAGCCGCCGCCTGCGCCGCGCGGGCCAACTTCCGGGCATCATCTACGGCGGCGGCAAGGAAGCCGCCCCGGTCGTACTGGATCACAACGAGTTGTTCCATCTCCTGAAGAAGGAAGCCTTCCATTCCTCGCTGCTCACCGCCGAAGTCGACGGCATCAGGGAAACCGTAGTCTTGCGCGATGCTCAGTGGCACCCCTACAAGCAGCAAGCACTGCACCTCGACTTCCAGCGCATCGATGCCGGACAAACCATCCACATCAAGGTGCCGCTGCACTTCATCAACGGCGAAACCAGCCCGGCGGTCAAACTCCGCGGCTGCCACATCTCGCACATCATGACCGAAATCGATGTCAAGTGCCTACCGGCGGACCTGCCCGAATTCATCACCGTCGACCTGGCCAATCTCGAAGAAGGCCACACGCTGCACATCTCGCATCTGACGCTGCCCAAGGGCGTCGAACTCGCGCATCACGGCGAAGGCGACCCGGTGGTGGTCAATGCACAGCAAAGCCATACCGCCCCGGTCGACGAAGAAGCCGGAGACGGTACGGGCGCGGCCTGATACGCGCCGTCTGCCGGAACGCCGGGGTAAACGATGGCGACCACGCCCTCCCGCGCGCCTCGCCTGCTCGTCGGCCTCGGCAATCCCGGCAGCGAATACACCGAAACCCGGCACAACGCCGGGTTTTGGTTTTGCGACGGCCTCGGGCGCGAACTCGGCGTGCACTTCGCTTTCGAGTCCCGGTTCCATGGCTTCGTTGCCCGCGCGCAAGATACCGGCCTGTGGCTATCGATGCCACAGACCTATATGAACCGTTCTGGACAGGCAATCGGCGCCCTCGCCCGTTTCTACCGCATCCTTCCCGATGAAATCCTCATCGTCCACGACGAACTCGACCTCCCCCCCGGACAACTGCGCCTCAAATTCGGCGGCAGCCTGGGCGGTCACAACGGCCTCAAGGACGCCTGCGCCCATCTCGGCAGCCAGGACTTCTGGCGTCTGCGCATCGGCATCGGACACCCAGGCGATCGCGCCGAAGTCGTGAATTACGTCCTCAAGCCGCCCCGACGCGAAGAACGCCCGCTGCTCGACGAAGCCATCGGCCGCGCACTCGCAAACTGGCCCGCGATCGCCTGCGGCGACTGGGAAAAAGCGGCCCGACACCTGAACATCCGCCCCAAAGAACCCAAAACGCCGAAAGCGCCCCCCGGCCCCACTGGCAAGGAACCCTCATGAGTTTGAAATGCGGCATCGTCGGCCTGCCCAACGTCGGCAAATCCACCCTGTTCAACGCACTCACCAAAGCCGGCATCGAAGCGGCGAACTACCCGTTCTGCACCATCGAACCCAACGTCGGCATCGTCGAAGTGCCCGACGCCCGCCTGGCGCGGCTCGCCGCCATCGTCAAGCCGCAGAAAATCCAGCCTGCCATCGTCGAATTCGTCGACATCGCCGGCCTGGTCGCGGGCGCATCGAAAGGCGAAGGGCTGGGCAACCAGTTCCTCGCCAACATCCGCGAAACCGATGCCATCGTGCATGTGGTGCGGTGTTTCGCCGATGACAACGTCGTCCACGTTTCAGGCGGCATCGACCCCTTGCGCGACATCGAAATCATCGACACTGAACTGGCGCTCGCCGACCTCGCCACAGTCGACAAAGCCATCGCCCGTTACAAACGCCCGGCGGCGGCGGGCGACAAAGATGCCAGGACGATGCTTGCGGTATTGGAAAAATGCCTCGCCCGGCTCGACGCGGGGCATCCTGTGCGCACGCTTGCGCTGCCGAAAGAAGAACGCGCGCTCATCGCCCCCCTCTGCCTCATCACCGGCAAACCCGTGCTCTACGCCGCCAACGTGGCCGAGGACGGCTTCACCGCCAATCCTTGGCTGGAAGCGGTACAAAAACACGCCGCCGCCGAAAACGCGGAAACGGTCGCCCTCTGCGCCGCGATCGAAGCCGAAATCGCCGACCTCGACGATGCCGACAAGCAAGACTTCCTCGAATCCATGGGCCTGGAAGAACCCGGCCTCGACCGTCTCATCCGCGCCGGCTACAAACTGCTCGGCTTGCAAACCTATTTCACCGCCGGCATCAAGGAAGTGCGCGCCTGGACGATCCACGCCGGCGACACCGCTCCCCAGGCCGCAGGCGTCATTCACACGGATTTCGAGCGCGGCTTCATTCGCGCCCAGACCATCGCCTTCGAGGATTTCGTCCAGTATCAAGGCGAAACCGGCGCGAAAGAAGCGGGCAAGATGCGAGCCGAAGGAAAAGATTACGTGGTGAAGGATGGGGATGTAATGAATTTTCTGTTCAACGTCTGATCCCTTCTTCGGAACTGGCGCGGCCCGCTCGTCTGCGCGACGATTGCCGATATCCCTGAATTTGAATTGAATTGTAAAAAGCAAGAGCCCGCTTGTGTTTAGCAAGCGGGCTCTTGTATGGGTTAGCCTGACGTTGACCTACTTTCACGAGCGAGGTGCTCACTATCATCGGCGCGGCCCCGTTTCACGGTCCTGTTCGGGATGGGAAGGGGTGGTTCCAGGGCGCTATGTTC